>JBDTZT010000603.1:0-3302 GCA_040005005.1 Actinomycetota bacterium | reverse complement strand
TCTTTTCATCTTTTAATGTTTCTTTGGGTTTGTCGTCCTTCTTCGGCGCTATTGCTGTATTCGATGCCGCATTGGAAGATGCATTTGACGCTGAATTACTTGGTTTGGCGGTATTGGTTGTGAAACTGGCCGAGCAATCAACCATTCCGAATCCTAAAGCCGAAATTGTTATCACTAATAAAAGTGGTTTTTTCATTATTTTTCCTCGTTAATTTAAAAATTTAAACAACAGCCTCAAAAGGCATCTTTTAGAAAATGCAAACAAAGCAGGAATTAGTCTGCATGGTTGTGCTAGATCGGTGACAAAGTCAAAATTTTTGTCCCGTTAGCATTAAATTTTAGTTTTATTACAGTGTTGAACGTTACTACGTGTCCGTATGAATTAAAATTTGCGTTAAACGAGTGAATTTGTCAATTATTAAACAGCAAAATCATAAAAATTTTTATCTTTTTTACTGGTCAGGCGGATTACGGCAAAGATGTGAAACTTAAATTATCAATTTCGTCGATTATCGTCATAATTTGTCCGGAAAATTTATAATGTTTTGAGGAGGCGTTGAAAAAATATGTGCCGCGAAGCGCGACATCGCGAAAACAGAAATTCCGAACGGATTTGTTAAGGCATAATTTATTTGTCCGTTGGTGAGGGAATGTTTCTTTTGTTTCCCCGAAATAATAGCCTGCTTACAGGTAAGCAGGCTTTGGATAAAGATGTGAACTGACTATTACCTTTAACCCATAATCCCAAAGTTTTGGTAATTATTTCCGGTTGCATATTTTATCTGATTACTTCGCTAACAACCTTGCCGTTGATCATCGTGCCGGTGCAATGTGTCGTGTATTCAAACGGATCGCCGTCATACATTGCCAGGTCGGCGTCCTTGCCAATCGCGATTGAGCCGATACGATTTTCTAAACCCAAAATCTTTGCCGCGTCAATCGTGATTGTGGCGAGCGCATCGCTTCTCGACATTCCGTTGGCCGCCGCGAGTGCCGCTTCAAACAAAACAACCCGCGTTTTCGGTACATACCCTTCGTAACCGCTCTGAAGCGCGACGAGAATTCCCGCCGCTTTGAGTTTCGCCGCCGTTTCCATCGAAAGACTTTCGGTATCGCCCGCGGCGCGCGCCATTGTCGGATGAACGATAACCGGGAAGCCGGAAGCCTTGATTTCATTCATCACCAATTGCGCTTCGGAAACTCCGTCAAGCACGATTTTGATGTTGAATTCTTTGGCAAGCCGCAGTGCGCTCATAATGTCCTGTGCTTTATTGGCGGTGATCAGAAGCGGAGTTTCGCGGTTCAAAACTTTTTTCCACATTTCCTGCTTCAAATCGCGCGGTTCGCCTTTATAACTTTGCGCTTTGATTAATTCGGCGCGGAGCATCGAAATTTGTTTGGCTCGGGTACCGGGCGATTTTCCTTGTCCGGCGATTGAATCATTGCCTAATGTGACGGCAATCATCGCCGTCGGGACGAGCGTGACTTCGTCAATGTCCTTGCCGACGGTTTTGGCAATCATCGTCTGTCCCGAAACGAGGGCGGACGGTTGATGTCCGGTGTGGATCGTCGTGACGCCGAAACCGCGCACCCATTCGATCAGCCTTTCCTCAGCGTTATAGGCATCAATCGCCCGTAGTTCGGGCTGAATCGGCGAAGTTCCGTCGAGTGCCATCTGATCGTTCGGCTGATTTAAATAACCGTTCAAACCGATCACCGTATGCGCGTCAATCAAACCCGGCGTGACGACTTTTGCCGTAATAACTTTATAGTTTGCCGGAATTTTAATTTGCGCGGCGGTTCCAACAGCTTCGATTTTGCCGTTATTGATCAAAACAACGCCGTTTGTAATCGGTTCGCCCGCCATCGTCCAGACCGTTTCGCCTTTGACGGCAATCTGCGCCTGGGTAATTGAAATAAAAAGCAGGAAAATTCCCGCAAAGAAGCAAAGGCGCAAAGAAAACCGAGCCGCAAATGATTGCAGAAATGAGCGTAATAATTCGTAATTCATTACTTTCCACCTCCGAGATCGTCATCGTCGTCAAAACAACTGATGTGAATTAATTTATCGGTCGTCGCGCCGAAACCGCCGACGGCAGTTAAATAATCAAGCGGATTACTGCGGTTAAAAACACTTTTACCCTCGACCCAGGTTTGTTCAATATGCGTATAAACGCTCAACGGGTCGCCCGAAAGCACGATAAAGTCCGCGTCTTTGCCCACTTCGAGCGAACCGACGCGATCTTTCAAATCAAGCATAATCGCGCCCGCCATCGTCATCGCGTAGAGAGCTTTTTCACGGCTCATTCCGGCGCGAACCGACAACGCCGCTTCACGCAAGAATATACGCGAATCGGTAATGTAATCGTCGGTATGAAAACCGACCAGCACACCTGCTTTTTCGAGTACCGCGCCGTTAGTGTAGCTGATGTCCATCGTTTCGAGTTTGCCGCCCGGCGAATCAATCAGAATAATCGAAGCTGGAACATTTGCTTTGGCAATTTCGTCGGCCACCTTCCACGCTTCGGAAACGTGATGCAGAACAACGCGAAAACCGAATTCTTGTTTGAGGCGCAACACGGTCAAAATATCGTCGTGGCGATGGGTGTGAAAATGAATGACACGCTTGCCGTCGAGAACTTCCGTTAATGCTTCCATCGCCAAATCACGCGGCGGCAGTTTGGTCGCATCACCGTTTGCCGCCAAAACTTTTTTGCGGTATTCCTGCGCTTTGATAAATTGTTCACGGATGAGCGCGGCAGATTTGGCGCGGGTGCCGGGAAATCCGCCCGTTCCGCGCATACTGTTGGTGCCGTTTGCGAATTTTATGCCGCCCATATAGACACCGTTTTTGTCGTAAATCAGCAAGTCTTCGACTTTTGTCGCACCGTCGCGCAGTTTTAAGTAAAGAGTTTGTCCGCTATCGAGATGTCCCGAACCGGGCATTACATTAACGGTTGTGATTCCGCCCGCTTGAGCGCGTTGAATGCTAGAAGCCCGCGGATTGAGGGAATCCAGAATACGAACATCGGGCTGAATCGGCGAAGAACTGTCTCCGCCCGCCGGTTCGCCGATATGACTGTGTGAATCAACGAGTCCGGGCATAATGATTTTGCCTTGCAAATCAATTATCTGAACGTCGGACGAAAGTTTAACGGTTCGCGCATCGCCGACCGAAATGATTTTGCCGTTTTGAATCAGCAAGATTCCTTGCTCAATCGGTTCGCCGACAATCGGAATTATTTTTGCATTGATAAATGCCATCGGCTTTTCTTGTCCGAAAACCGAACAGCAAAGCGAAA
>JBDTZT010000602.1:0-3305 GCA_040005005.1 Actinomycetota bacterium | reverse complement strand
CGACTTCGACCTTGGCAAGGTCGCGCTCTACCACTGAGCTACTCCCGCATCGCAAGTGATAATTTTACCGTTTGAAATTATTTTGTCAAGTCGTCTTTAAATGAAAAACTTAGTTTGAAACCGTTAAATCTTTGACAAAACCCCAGTCGCCGCTTGGGTTGATCTTGACATTGCCGATCCGTTTAGAAGAAATAACCATACTCGACGGATACCAGAGCGGCATCAGCGGAACATCGTTGCTGATGATTTCCTGTGCTTTGGCATAAAGCTCTTTTGCTTTTGCTTTATCGGTCGTTTGAACGGCTTCAGTGATGATTTTGTCAAACTCGGAATTTGAGTATCGGGCGCGATTTCTACCGTTTAATTTTTTATCGGGAAAATCAGTTGAGGCAAATAAATCTCGAAAGAAAATCGGGTCTTGATTGCCTCCGATCCAAATGCTCGTGTTCATCTGAAATTGACCGGTTTTCAGATTGTCTAAAACTGTGTTCGGTTCGAGCGGTTCGAGTTCGATATTGAAACCCATATCCTTTAATGAATTTTGAATGACTTGAGCAAATTGATTGACCGTCTGATTCCCCGAAGCATATTTAAATTTGACGACTTCGCCTTTGTAACCTGCATCCTGCAAAAGTTGTTTTGCTTTGGTTGGGTTATAAGAATATTTTGTGCCGGTCGTGAAGGCCCAAGAATCCTCGGGCAAAATCGAATAAGCCAATTTTGCTTGCCCGCTGAGAAGTTCATTGATTATTTTTTCGCGGTCAATGCTGTAAGCAACCGCTTGACGGACTTTGACGTTATTAAACGGCGAAACCTGTGTATTAAAACCGATGTATTGAATGTTTGAACCGGGAAAACGAACTACATTCAATGAACCGGAATCGCCGATGACTTTTAGCGCGTCGGGTGAAAGAATTGTCGGATTCGGCGAAATATCAACGCTTCCGCTCAATAATTCGTTTTGTAAAGCATTGGGATCGGGAACGGTTTTGACATTTAATTTGGCGATTTTCGGTGCGCCTTCCCAATAATCGGGAAAGGCTTCCAATTGCACAAAACTACTTAATTGATCGAAATTTACGAATTTGAATGCTCCCGTTCCGATGGGCGCGGTTTTTTGCTGTTCGATAGTTCCTTCGGGAATGATCGGAATCGTCACAAAATTCGATAAAAGCTGATTGACCAGTTCGGGACGCGTAACTTTGAAAATAACCGTTTTTGTATCGGGCGTTTCAAGACTCGTAATCTGCGCGACTCTTTTTGTTTTTTTCTTTTCGGGATCAGTTTCGTCCGCCACGGAATCATAAAAACTCCCGGCTTTTGAGCCGTTTGCCTGGAAAAGCGCATCAAATGTGTATTTGACATCGGCCGCGGTTAAAACTTTGCCGTTATGAAATTTGATGTTGTCTTTGAGCGTAAAAGTGACGGTTAAATTATCATCGCCGATCTGGTAATCGCCGAGTTCGCCGACATATTCAAATTTGTCATTTTTCTTGACCAGTGAATTGTAAATCAAGGTCCGGACACGGTCAGCCGCCGCATCGGTTCCGGTGTTGCTCAAAGTATCAAGCCCGGAAAACTTTTCGGTCAACGCGATTGTTACAGCTTCGCTTTTTCGCTGGCGGCAGGAAACTGAAAATATCAAGCCCGTAAAAAGTATAAAAAATAAAAAAGTTCGCCCCGCAAAGCGCATCAAGATTTTTCCTCCAAAATTAATTTAATTGTTCTTTCAAATCGGCGATCTCCTTTGAAAGTTCATCCAAACGATTTTTATCAAAGTCGAGAGGCGACTTAATTAGATTTTTGACGACGGCGATTCGTTGCAGAGAATTGTTAATCCGCGATTCAGCGATTTCGCCAAGATTTACCGCCTCAAGCACAGCATAAAATCCTTCGCGGATCGCGTTTGAATCGTTGCAAATCAAAAGTAAATCCTGACCGGCTTTGATTGCCATTTTGCAGGCTTCGCCGATGCCGTAGTTTTTTAATATCGCGCCCATTTCCAAATCGTCCGTTAAAGCCAAACCGTCAAAGCCGAGATGTTCACGAAGTAGTTTGGTAGTGAAGTTAAAACTCAATGAAGACGGTAAAAGTTTGCCATTTCGGTCGCGTTCCTGCAAGTCAAGATTTGGAAAAGCCGCGTGTCCAATCATTACTGCGTGAACTTCCGGGGCTTTGAAAAATTCTTTGTATGGATAAAGGTCAATAGATTTAAATTCTTCATTTTTAAAATTTACGCAGGGAAGTTCTTCGTGAGAATCAACTTCGGTCGCGCCCAAACCGGGGAAATGTTTAATACTTCCAAGAACGCCGTTTTTCTGCAAAGTTTCGAGATAAACGTTTGAAAATTCAAAAACTTCCTCTTTTGATTGACCAAAAGTGCGCGAATAAAGTCCGTTGACAAATTTGGTGCGGGTTTTATTGATGACATCAACAACGGGCGCAAAATTCATATTAAAACCCAAAATCCGCACAGTTTCAGCCGTGATTTCAGCTAATGTTTTGACTTGATCGGTTGTTTTTAGCAAATTTACCGCAGGCATCGGTTCGACGATGCGGCGCAAACGGTCAACCAAACCGCCTTCCTGATCAAGACTCAAAAAAGGAGCTAAAGTTGAATCTTTGCATATATCATCAAGCAATCGGCGTGTTTGGCCGGCTTCACGGATATTTCGCGCAAACAGACAAACTCCGCCGGGCGAAATTTCTTTGAGAAGGTAACGCGCCGTTTCGTCAACTTCGTGGCCGGCCAGTCCGATAAAAAACAATTGTCCGATTTTTTGCTCTAACGGTAGAGAAAGGATTTTTTCTAACATCACAAACTTTGCGAATTGTAACAATCTTAAAGAGATTTATAAAGTGTCGGTAATCAGACAGGTCAAGTAAAACTTTAATTACCCTTATAAAAAGGTCTTAAATGTAATAATTCAAAACAAAATAGCTGATAAAACAAAAAGGTAAACTCGAAAATTTTTTGATTTCAAAAACCATATAGGGTAAATTTATGAGAATCTACCCCAAGTGTCTAATCAAGGATCAATATTAAGAAATTCCTTTTTTTAGGGATGGTATTAATTTTTTGGCAGACATTATTTGGTCAAACTAATTGCACGTGAAGTTTGGTTTTTTCCGAAAAGAAATGTGTCGGTGATGAAGTTAGTCAGCAGGAAAAAGAGCTTTTCAAAATTGTCAATGATTACCGGAACGCAAATAATCTGCCGCCGATTGCACTCTCTGAATCGTTGAGTTTGGTCGCAAACCGCGTAATATTAAAGAGTCCGAATTATTTTTTTCGAGATAATTCG
>JBDTZT010000601.1:0-3308 GCA_040005005.1 Actinomycetota bacterium | reverse complement strand
GAGGGTGAAGATGCGGAACGTATTGTTGCCCTTCACGGTGATACCTTGAGGCTGATCATTGCTGATCGTTAGAGCTGCCAACGGAATGTCCGGCAAAGGGCTCAGCAGATTAATTGTGAAGCGGTTATTTGCCGCATTGTATCCTGCGTCGGTCGTCGAAACGTTAAAAGTGACCGTATTTGCGGCGGCGTTGGTAGTCGCGTCAATGATTGCCTGCCGCAAACTGCCGAAGCCGGCATCAGCCGTGGTGGTAACCGTCAAATTTGCCGCTTGTGCGCTAATAATGCCAAGCATCACACACATTGCGAACAAACCGGAAGCGGTTGTTAAAATCTTTTTTATTCTTATCATAATATAATCCCCGTTTTCATTTTTTTTGCGCATTCCAAAGCCGCTGAACAGAAAGGTTCTAAAATTTCGATATTCTGATTAATAGTGTTTACTTTGTAGAAAGTGATAATAAGGAAATGGTTCACAACTCGCTAAACAACTGCTCAAGCGGGTGTAAGCGAATACTGTGCCGTTTTTCCGGTCAGTTGAATTTTGCGCTAAAACCCAATAAATACTTGACTGATTTTTATTTTAGCGGGATTGATAAATTTGCCGGAAGGGCATTTTGCTACATTTTTATGACCCACAGGTAGCAGATTTAACCGAAATTAACGCCTTATCAAAGAAAAGGCCTGGCTTAAATTTAAGCCAGGCCTTTTCTTTGATAAGAGCCGTCTCTGACCGTCAGTTTCGGGTTTTGGGCGCGTATGCGCTACGGCGCAAGGTTTGACTAAAATTGTTCTCATCAAATTCAGGAAAACGATTCAAGTATCGCAAAATAAGCCTTAATAATCGAATGTTTCGCCTTGGAATATGCAAGTTTCATTTTGGAATGTGCGAGTTTCATCTTGGAATGTGCAGGTTCCAAGGCGGAATGAGCGAGTTTCATCTTGGAACTTGTAAGTTCCAAGACTGAACATGCGAGTTCAAAGACGAAACTTGCAAGTTCCATCTTGAGTTAGGCGATTCCCAATGCTTGTTTTGCTGTTACCGGAACAAAAGTTAGTCCGCGATAAGCAGACCGGACCGCACAATTTAGAAATGCCGAAAATTAAATGGAGGGGATCACAAAAGTTATGATTTTTCTAAAATTTTTCTGATCTTATTCAACATTTGTAAAAGAATCATTTTTCAGCCCGTCAAACAGATCATAATTGACTGCTTTTTTTTGTTACCAAACCGGATTAAATATAAAATTCAAAAATCGCGTGAAAAACCGATTTGAAAACCGGAACGCGGGCTGGCGGCAAAGTGTCCGGCAATTAAGCCGAAGTCGAAGGTCGTTTTTTCGTTAATTTGATAATTGCCGCCGATTTGCGCCTGAAACTGCCCTTTGCTGAGCTGGAAATTATTGGTTACGGCACCGGCAATTTCACCGCCGAGTTGTAATTTTTCCCCTAATTTTCGGACATACGACGCATCGCCCGTGAAAACCTGCCCTTTTACCAGCGCAAATCCCAGAACACCGTTGACAGTGTTTCCGGCAAAAAGATACCCGCCGTTTACGCGAAAGACATTTTTTTCACGAAAGGTTTTTTGCGCAATACCGTTGATGCCGTAATCGGTTATACCGCTTCCGAGACTGCGGCTCGAACTGCCGGTTGGAAACTGCACGAACGCGCTGACGGTCAAAGCCGGAATCCGCGAATTCTTGCGCTCTTTGCGAAAATTATATTTAACCGCCACGAGCGTATCGCCGATGCCGCCGATAAAGCGCGGCCGCGCGCGGCTGGCGAGCGTCAGAAACTGACCGCCGACGCTGATTTCCAGGTCTTTTACTAACCCGTAGGCAAGTGTTGCCCGAATCGTATTTTGATATTCGACGGGTAGTGAAGAAGGTTGTAACTGGTCAAATTCGTTGGCGATCTCAAGATGAACTTTGCCTTTTTCGGTGACATCCGCATTGTCCGTGACAAAAGGCTGCTGTGCCTGCACACCCGAGGCCAAACACAAAAAACCAACCAAACCAGCCACGCGCCTGACAAATTTCACCCGCTGCCAAGGCCAAGTTAAAGCAAATAATTTCATCCATTTATTTTATACCAGAACACTAAAATCCAAAATAAAAGGCTTCGCTCAAAATGAACGAAGCCTTTTTAATTTGGAAGATGGATTTTGCAATCTGAAATTTCAGATTACATGCCCATGCCCATGCCGCCCATGCCGCCGGGCATTCCGCCTTCGCCTTTTTCGTCAGCTACGTCGGCGATCATCGCTTCGGTCGTGAGCATCAAGCCCGCGATTGAAGCCGCGTTTTGGAGAGCGTAGCGCGTAACTTTTGCCGGGTCAATGACACCTGCCGCGACCAAATCTTCAAATTTTTCGGTCGCCGCATTGAAGCCGTAGGTTTCGCTGTCTTCGGCACGGATCTTTTCGACGATTACCGCACCTTCTTTGCCTGCGTTGCCGGCAATCTGGCGGAGCGGTTCTTCAACCGCGCGGCGGATGATGTTGACACCGATTTGTTCGTCGCTGTCGCCTTCAACCTTGTAGTCGTCGAGAACTTTCGACGCCCGCACCAGTGTGACGCCGCCGCCCGCGACGATGCCTTCTTCGACCGCCGCCCGGGTGGCGTGCATCGCGTCTTCGACGCGTGCTTTCTTTTCTTTCATTTCGGTTTCGGTTGCCGCACCGACTTTGATCACCGCGACGCCGCCCGTTAATTTAGCGAGACGTTCCTGCAATTTTTCGCGGTCGTAGTCCGATGTCGTTTCTTCGATCTGGTTGCGAATCGTATTGATTCTGCCCAAAACCGCTTCGCTCGCGCCCTGACCATCAACAATCGTCGTGTTGTCTTTGTCAATCGTGATGCGCTTGGCTTTGCCGAGGTCGTCAACAGTCACGGTTTCGAGCTTGATGCCCAAATCTTCCGAAATGACTTTACCGCCCGTCAAGGTGGCGATGTCTTCGAGCATCGCTTTGCGGCGGTCGCCGAATCCCGGAGCTTTAACAGCCGCGACATTCAATGTTCCGCGCAGTTTGTTGACAACGAGTGTCGCCAGCGCTTCGCCTTCGACATCTTCGGCGATGATGAGCAGCGGTCGACCCATTTTGGCAACCTGTTCCAAAATCGGCAGCAGATCGCGCATATTCGAGATTTTCTTTTCGTTGATGAGAATCATCGGTTCGTCGAGAACGGCTTCCATACGGTCAGCGTCCGTAACGAAGTACGGCGAAAGGTAGCCGCGATCAAACTGCATTCCGTCCACAACTTCAAGTGTTGTGTCCATTGTGCGCGATTCTTCGACCGTGATTAC
>JBDTZT010000600.1:0-3312 GCA_040005005.1 Actinomycetota bacterium | reverse complement strand
AGTTTAATATGAGTGGGTATGCTGCCCCTAAGTTGGAAACAGTTGGCGCGGGATCGCCGCGACTTGCGGCTTTGCGGCGCAGCCGAGAAATTGTCAATAACTTGCACAAGTTTCATCTTTTGACTTGGGCGGAAATTGAATCACGACGCTTGACGCAAGAAGCGAAAAATCGTGTTACAATGGCGGAAAAAACTGAAACTGCGCAAAAGGCTTTAAACGTACTAACCAATGCCCTAACATTTTATCCGAATGAACAACGGTTAATTGAATCAGAACAGGCAGTTAAAGAATTTGTTGTTTCTATCAGAGTTGCTCATTGGATTGAACAAGCCGAGCGTTCAGCATTTAAGGGTAATTTCAAGCGGGCAGTCAGTCATTATAAAGACGTGCTTTTTTTTCTGGCACGCGAGAATACACAAAGTAAGGAAACTGATTTACTCGCAGAGCAAATTAATGTAGAAATAAAAAATATCCTCGAGATATCCACAACCAAAAAGAATCTCGGCAGTAAAAAGAAATGATTAGTCAAAAATGCCCAAAATGTCTAAGCAGCCGAATCAGACGCGGTTATCGCCCAACTCCGTTATGGTCTAAATTATTGTTTCGCTATAACTTATTATGTGATAATTGTAATTGGGAATTTATCGGATTTGCCGTTCCGGGAACAGTATCTTCGAAACCCACCAGAAGTCCGAAAAAACAAGTCACATTCAAAAAAGATGAGATTTTAAGTGATAAATCCTTAGATGAGAATAACGACAGTTTACCAAACCAAAGCCCGGAAAATGTGATTTCCTTGGAAAATTTGGCGAAGAAACAGACGAAAGCCGTGAAAAAAGTCAAAGTCAGACAAAAAAAGTAGAAATAATTTGTTAATGAAAGCCAAAAAAATATGTCGAATTTTAGGGTTTTTTCTTTGCATGTTTTTTTGCCAATGTTTGATTTCCGGGCAAACCCCAACGCCGACTCCGACAGTTGAAAATAGCTTTCAAACACCGGTCGACGCGGAATTCAATTTAATTCATTTAGGCGATTTGATTGATGTTGATGTCGTCGGAAGTTTTGAATACGATTGGCGCGGGACACTGACTCCAGAGGGCTTTTTGAATGGACTCGACGCCTTTGAAAATCGAATTTACGGACTTTGCCGCAATGAAGAAGAGGTCGCAAAAGAAATCACTAAACGTTATAGTAACATAGGTTTGCGCGAACCGAAAGTGATCGTCAAAATTCTTGACCGTTCAAATCGTCCGAATTCGACGCTTTTCGGGGCAGTCAAATCGCCGCAGCGGTTTCAGATAAAACGTCCCGTCTTTTTGAACGAATTGATTATTTTAGCGGGCGGTTTCACGGAAAAAGCGAGCGGGGAAATTCAGATTTTTCGTCCGGTCAGTTTGAGTTGTGCGGAAATCAATTCTCAAAAAAATCTGACTTCAAATAAAGACGATAAAACACGCGAACGCTATATCTCTGCCAGTCAAGACAACGGTTCACAGTTCATAAACATCAGAATTATTGATTTACTGAGCGGAAAAAAAGAGGCGAACGTACAGATTTTGGAAGGAGATGTAATCACGGTTCTGGAAGCGCAGCCGATTTTTGTGATTGGCGGTGTAAGAATTCCGAAACAGATTGCTACCCGTTCGCAAATGACCGTTTCACGCGCAATTGCCGGCGCGGGTGGATTGTCGAAAGATGGGGACGCGAAAAAAATCACGATCTTTCGGCGGGTTGGAAGTGAAACAAAAATAATCGAAGCAGATTTAGAAAAAATTCAAGCAAATCAGGCCGAGGACGTAGTTTTGCAAGCATTTGATATTGTTGAGGTTTTGCAAAAGGGAAACTCCAAACGAAAATATCCGCCGGTTATTAAAGTTGACGATTTAGACGTAAATAATCCCGCCAAATTACCACTTCGGGTGATTGATTGAAAGTTTGTTATATGTAACAATCTAAAGTTTTTGATTGTTTAAAATCTAAAAATTTGTTATCAATAGTAAATCAACTTTTGTTTGTGAAAGTGTAATATAGATATATGGCAGGAAAAGTAAGTAAATACAGCCGCCGCGCAGTCGCCCTCTTTTGGTTGGTGCTGGTGGCAATTGTGATTGGTGTTTTGATTGCGTTTGAACAAATCGCACTTCTTTATGTTTTGGCAACTCTCGCACTCGTCGTGCTGCTTTTAATTGTCGGCTTTTCCGATCTGGAAAATGTCGGAATTGAAAACGCCGACAGTTTTGCGGCTAAAGAAAATTAAAAAATGATCTAATGAATCGTCAGGCAAGAATATTGTGGTTAATTTTAGCGGTATTGATTTTTTCAATAACGCTTTTCGCCGATGCGCCGCAGTTTGCCGACTCGGCAAAAACAACCGGACTTCGTTGGAGAAAAATCATAATACCGGTTTTTTTTTCCAATTCGTTACTTAAATCGAGTGTTACTATCAGACCTGAAAGCGATATTCAAGGCGCAGTCCGGCGCAGTCTGGACGCTTGGGAAGCGGTTGCGAATATTGAATTTCAGATAACTTGGACGGATAAATTATCGGTCAGTCCGGCGGGAAACTCCGGCGATGGAACCAGTCTGGTGACAATTGCGCAAACGCCTGAAAATTTGTTGGTTTTCAGCGGCGATGCGGACGAGATTTCGGCGCGGACGAGAGTATTTTTCAACCGGAAAGGCGATATTTCTGAAGCCGACATAGTTCTTAATCCCTACCAACAATTTTCGACTGACGGTTCAATCGGAACATTCGATTTTGAATCAACTCTGACGCACGAAATCGGTCATCTCCTGGGACTCGAACATTCATCGGTGATCGGCGCCACGATGAATGAACATCAAGGCAAAAACGGCGTTTTTAATCTTTCAAGTTTTAGTCCGCGAACTCTGAGTGAAGACGACATTACGCAAATTAGGGCGATTTACGGCGCGAAAAATGATGATGACTGTTGCGGCGCGATTGACGGAAAAATAACTTTGACAAACGGCAAAACGGCAAAAGGTTTTTATGTTTGGCTTGAAGAAGCGGAAACAGGGCGCGTAACGGTCGGAGGCTATCTAAATTCGGACGGAAGTTTTCTCATTAAAGGCTTGCAATCAAACAAATACCGTATCTACACGCAAGATTCCGTCAATAATTCAGCCGGGCAAGGATTGGGTGAAATCGAAGTTCTAAAAGGAAAAACGTACGGATTTATAAAAAGGATTACAACAACGAGCAGAAATTTCGATGTTCAATACACAGGTTTTAACGGACAACTTTCCAAAATTGCCGTTCCGGTCAATGGCGGAAAATCTTATCTGATTTAT
>JBDTZT010000599.1:0-3315 GCA_040005005.1 Actinomycetota bacterium | reverse complement strand
TGTTTTATCAAATTTTGTAAAATCTTCTTCATACCGGATCGTGACGACTAAAATTTTTGTTTTGGGGCGATATTTTAAGAGCTGTTCGGCAGTTCCAAGACGGTTTTCAGTATGAAAAGCACCGTTCAAATGAACGACCAGCGAATTTTTATTTTCTTTTAAAAACTCGGCGACCGAATAAGCCATCGTGGCATCCCAAAGCGACTGCGAATCCATAATATTATTGATTCCCATATTCGATTCGGGACTTTTGCCCATCAAAGCCTTAAATTTATTGGCGTAGGCTTCTGAAGCCTGAGCGTAAGGCAAGGGTGCAAGCCATTTTTTTGCTTCGGGCGAAAGCGCGTTGAGCGATTCGCGTCCGCCCCGCGAAACCATATTCACATAGCGGCGCGGCGCATTGGCGGCAATCACAGGAAGTTTTTGCTCTTTGGCAATTTCGAGGAGCGGACGATAATCCTGTTTGTAATTGTTCCAAGGACGCGAACTGAGCAGAAAATGGCTTTCGCTGATAAGATTAGTTAAATATTCGTTGACGACCGTCTGGACATCGCGTTCAAACATTTCCATCGAAAGCACGATTTTTCTTTGTTTGCCGTTTTTTTCGATGACGGCTTTGAAGATTTGCAGCTGAAGCGCGTGAGCGGTCGCATCGTCATGATTTTCGCCGAGAAAAACCACATCATTTTGCCCGATGGCTTCGAGAATTTTATCTAAACTTGCCGGATTTCCCTTAGCATCAAAGACACGGTAATTTGCTTCATTCGCCTGCGCAAAACTTGAAATAGTCATCATAAACATTAACAAAAATACGCTTAAAAAATTTTTCATATTTTTTTATTCGGAATTGAAATCACAGATTAGCATAAAATATTTTTACCGCGAATGAAACAAAAAGCACGGATAAGCTTTATTAAATATCCGTGCTTTTTGCAACTAAACGATTGCGAGGTTATTTTTCTTTGGAGAAATTGAATCTCAAGCCGACGCGGAAACTTCGGCCCGCATCGTTGCGGTAAATCGGCAGCGGAAGACCTTGCGTATCGAATTTGCCGGCGTTTTTGTCCTGATTGTCAAAAAGATTTTCAATTGTGCCGTAAACTTCAAAGCGTTTTTGAACACTTTTCGCAGCATAAATATCCCACAGCTGGAATGCCGGAGCAACCGCCGGAACGGTTATCCCGCGATTGGTCGTTGAGGAAGTTTTCCAATTACTGTAAAACGAACCGCGCAAGTTAGCCCGAAAACCGATTTTGCGGTTGTCATATGCTAATTTCAAAAATCCCTGATGCTTGTTTCTATCCGAAAGATATGAGCCGTCTTTTTTATCTCTCGCATCAAGGTAAGTGTAAGCACCGCTGACCGCAAAATCCTTTGGAAGTTTTATATCAAAATCCCCTTCGAATCCTTGCGTATAGATATTTGATAGATTCGTATAAATAAACAGCAAGCGGAACAATTGCGGACGAAAATCAGCCGGATTGATGCCGAGACTTGAAAAAATGTCGTTAATTTGCGCCTGTGAGGTTATAAAACCGTAATTTTTCGCTTCAATCAAATTTCGCACATCGTTGCGAAAGAAATTCACGCCGAAACGATAGCTTTTCTTGGTGCTTCCGTATTCGGCGCCGACTTGCCACGAACCGGAATGTTCGGGCGAAAGATTCGGATTGCCGATGACCTGATAAAGATTCGTCGGATTGAAGAAACGATAATAAAGTTGTCCCAAATCCGGTGCCCGAAAACCGCGTCCCCACGAAGCGCGAAGATTTATTCGATCGCTGACACGATAATTCAAACCGATTTTCGGTGAATACGCGTCACCGAAAATCGAATGACTGTCAAAACGGAGACCGAAGGTCAGGGTCGCCCGATTTGTAACGCTGATTTTGTCCTGTCCCCAGAGAACTTTTGTATCGGCACGTTCGCCCGCATCATTTCTCAGCCGATTGATACCGCGATACCGGTCGGTCGTCCATTCGCTACCGAACTGAATTAACTGGCGTTCGCCCCAAATATATGAAAGGCTTGCGTCCACTTGGCCGAATCTTTGAAACAAATTTTCGTCCGCGATTCGTGTGCCGCTGATCAATGTTTGTTTGACAATTTCATCGTAGCGCGTAAAATAACCACGAAGTTGTGCGACCGTTCGAGCGTTCGGTGACCAGTTTGCCGTCAAACCGTAACCTTGCGTGGTGTCATCAACATCTTCGCTTTGTGGTCCGCGTTCACCGTTTGAACGACCTACTGCGTTGCCTTTTCGTAACTCGGCTAAACCTGTTATATAAAATTTCTGCGAAAATTCGTATTTCGATTTTGTAAAATAATTGTAGTAGTGAAATCCCGCACCGGAGGTATCAAATGTTGTCGGTGTTAAGTCAAAACCGTTATTTTTACGCCGTTCGGCAGTCGCAAAACCGCTAAAACTGTTTTTCTTGAAACCGAGGTCGCCCCGAGTATCGAAATTTCCGAAGTCTCCGCCTGAAACCGTGACCGAACCTTCCAGCGGATATTTAGGTTCACGAGTAATCAGATTCACCACACCGCCAATTGCATCTGAACCGTAAAGGGCCGATGCCGCACCTTTGACAACTTCGATTTGCTCAAGTCTTTCGGTTGGTTGGCGGTCAAGATTAATTGTTCCACTTTTGATTCCGCGGGCATTTATGACGGGAAATCCGTCAAGCAAAACCAATGCCTGACGGGAACCAATTCCTTGAATCTGTTCACCGGCGGCGCCCGCTGAATTTCCCGTTTCAGATCCGCGCCTGGTAAGCACGCCCGGAACTTCTTTTAACACTTCGCCGACCGATTCATAGCCTGTATTTTCAATCTCCGAACGCGTGATAACATTAACTTGAGTATTCAGACTTTCGCGCAATTCTTCCTGCCGCGAACCCGAAAAAACAGTTGTTTCCGCTGACAAAGGCGCAATTTCCAATGTTACGGGAATTTCCTTGCCGACCGAAACTTTCTCGCTTTTGCGCTGAAAGCCGTCCTTGCTGATAATCATTTCAAAGTGTTCGCCATTTAAATTTGCGAAGATAAAATGCCCATTTTCGTCGGTTGTAAAAGTGCGCTCGATGCCCGTGTCGGTATTTCTCAAAACAATCACCACACCGGCAATATTTGCTCCGTTCGGATCTTGAACGGTTCCGCTAATCGAATTGTTTTGCGCATAAATGCTAAAACTTAAAATGGTTGTAAGTAATAAGATAAAAAAAATTCCGGATAATTTACTTTTCATAACACTAAATCTCCATAAAAGAAATTGTTTAATTTGTAATATTGAATATGAATCAGAAAATTATCGAA
>JBDTZT010000598.1:0-3327 GCA_040005005.1 Actinomycetota bacterium | reverse complement strand
TTCCATCCCGTCGCGGTGAGGCGCGAAATGTCCGTTTTTTCAAGGTTAGCGACGAGTTTGCCTGTCATATCGCGCAAAACCGAAACGGTCGGAACATCGGGTTTTGAATAATTATCAATAAAATAATTTTCGTCGGGCGAAAGCGTGATCTGATGATTTGCGTCTTCGGGCGTCAGCAGCTGCAAGCCTTTGCCATCGAAATTGACGCGGTAAAAATGACCGAAATACGGGTCGCGTCCTTTTTCGCGCCCGCCGGCGGTGAAATAGATGACGCGTTTTTCCTCGTCAACACTCTCGACTTGCCAAACGGCGAATTCGCCCGAAGTGATCTGGTTTTTAAGTTTGCCGGTGGCGAAATCATATAAATATAAATGTCCCCAACCGTCGCGTTCGGTGAACCAGATGAATTCGTTCGTGCCGGATAAATAATGCCAGTTGACCGCCCCTTGACCGGATTCAAACTGCGTCGGACTGGTTTCTTCATAAACTTCGCGGACGACGCCGGTCGCCGCGTCCGCCACGCGCAGATTTTCCTTTTTATGGTCGCGTGAAGTCGAAACAAAGACGAGATTTTTTCCGTCCTTACTCCATTCAACATCGTCCCAACCGCCGGCGCACGAAACATCGTCGCACTGCGTCGAGCGATGCTGGTCGGGCGCCATCTGCAAACGAATGACTTTTGCCGGGTTAACTTCGATCACGACGCGCTGAATTTTGATGATTTCCTTATCCTGCGGAAGCGGATATTTCCACGCTTGCAAAGTCGGTGCGCCGACGTTGGTCGAAACGAGATACATCTCGCTGACATTGCGCTGGTCTTGCTGAAACGTCGCGATCTTCTTTGAATCGGGCGACCAGATCAAAATTGCGCGGTCGCTGTGCGTCCAACCTGCATTGTCGGTCGCGTAACCGAAATCCTTCACGCCATCGGTCGTCAATTGCGTTTCTTTCCCGGTCGTTGTATCAATCATCCACAAATTCCAATCCTTGATAAAGGCGGAAAGTTTGCCGTCCGGTGAAGTAACGGCGTTGGGATTTCGCGCAATCGTACCTGGAGGCGGAATTTGGACTCCAAGTTTTTGCAGACTCTCGGCAACAGTGCGCGAACCGTCCGCCGGATTGATCATCACGAATTCGCTGCCCGTCGGAGTCATCGCGCGATACCAAAATCTGCCGTCGGGCAGAAAAGTCGGGCGCACCGCGCCGCGGTCAACGAGCGGTCCGGTGTTGTAACCGAGCATTTTCTCGGCGCGGGCATAATCGTCAGCCGTGAAAACGCGGGATTGTTGGGCAAAAACGCTTGTCGCGCAGGCGATCAGTAAAAAAGCGAAAGCAGAAAATAATTTTTTGTTCATCGGTAGCAGTATTTTAGTCCGTTAAAGTCAGAAAAAACAAATAACTTTGCCGGTTAAACTCAAACTTTTAAAAATTTAAGGTTTTGGATTTAGTCTAAAGATTAAAACTATTTCTGTTTACGCAGGTTTCGGAGAAAAGTTTTTATTTTTATTTGGAAGAATTATCGGGAACTCTCGCTTTTCAACATTTTGAGATGGGATGTAATTATTTTCGTCTTTTTCGGCTTTAATTTCATTTACGGCAGATTATTTTGCTATTATCTGAAAACAAACTTCGGAATGACGGCTAAATTTATGAAAATATTCGGACAAACTTTTAAGCGGAAACTCGCTTTGCTCTTCATTTTGCTCGCGCTTTCCGTTTCGGCGGCGATTGCGCAGACGAGCAGTATAAAATTATCTTTGGACGCGACGGACGCGGCGAAAAATATTCTGCACGTTAAAGAAACGATGCCCGCTGCGGCAGGAAACTTCGCGCTTTTCTATCCGAAATGGATTCCGGGCGAACACGCACCGGACGGCACGATCAACGATATGGTCAATCTGTTTATCACGGCGGACGGCAAACGGCTTGAGTGGCAGCGCGACGATGTTGAAATGTTTGCGTTTCTGATAAATATTCCGACGGGCGCGAAACAAATTGAAATTTCGTTCGACGACGTTTCGCAGCCCGGCACGACGGCCACGGCAAATCTGGCGCGAATCAAATGGAACCGGCTGATTCTCTATCCGCGCGGCTTGAAAAGCGATTCGATTGAGGTCACGGCTTCGATGAAATTGCCGGACGATTGGAAATACGCGACCGCGCTGCCGGTGGCGAAAGAAACTTCAAGCACGGTTGATTTCAAACCCGTAAACTTAACGACATTTATTGATTCGCCCGCGATTATGGGCAAATATTTCGCCAAAATTCCGCTTTCAGACGACGGAGTTTTGACCGAAATGGACATCGCCGCTGAAACTGCCGAAGCCTTGAAATACAAACCCGAAACGCTTGCGGGTTGGAAGAATCTGGTCAAACAGGCGAATTTGATGTTTGGCGCCCATCATTACAATTCTTACAGATTTCTGTTGACGTTGAGCGACAATGGCGGCGACGAAGGTTTGGAGCATCACGAATCGAGCGAAGACGGCACGGGCGAAAAAGCCTTGAGCAAGGAAAACGAATTGCTCGACCTCGGCGACCTGCTCGGGCACGAATACACTCATTCGTGGAACGGCAAATACCGCCGTCCTTTAACGCTCACGACGCCCGATTTTGAACAGCCGATGTATGGCGAACTGCTCTGGGTTTACGAAGGTCTGACCGAATATCTCGGCCGGGTTCTGCCGACGCGAAGCGGTCTTTGGACAGACGAAATGTATCGCGAATCGGTTGCCGACACCGCCGCGCAGATGGATTATCAAACCGGCCGGCGCTGGCGCCCGCTGGTTGATACGGCTCGTACCGTGCAATTCACCTACGGAAGTCCGCGCGCGTGGATGAACGAACGCCGAAGAGTTGATTATTATTTTGAAGGCTCGCTGATTTGGCTCGAAGCCGACGTTTTGATTCGTGAAAAAAGTCAGGGAAAACTCTCGCTCGACGATTTCTTACGGAAATTTCACGGCGGACAAACCGGCGCGCCGATGGTCAAGACTTACGATTTGAATGAAATTGTCCAAACGCTTAATGAGGTTCTGCCTTACGATTGGCGGACGTTTTTTATCGAAAGAGTTTACAAAGCGCAGAAAAACGCGCCGCTCGGCGGAATCACGAATGGCGGCTGGAAGATAATCTACAACGACACGCCGAATAAGCAGGGCGAAGTTGACGAAGGTCGCGCAAATTCCGCAAATTTGATGTATTCAGTCGGCATTATCGTCAACGAAGAAGGCGCGATTCTGGACATTAATCCCGATCTCGCGGCGGCCAAGTCGGGACTCGCGCCCGGAATGACGATCAAGAAAGTTGGCGACGAGGAATTTTCGC
>JBDTZT010000597.1:0-3328 GCA_040005005.1 Actinomycetota bacterium | reverse complement strand
TATGATTTAGTCTAATTCTTTGCTTTGCAACATTTTTATTTTAATTTCGCAAGAGCTCTAGTATTCAAAAATTCAAAAAAGCAAACAATTTAGTGTGAACATCCAGGATATTTTGAGAGCAACAAATAATTTAGATTTCCAAAACTCTGGCTCCGGTGGAGTTTGCTATTAGTTGACTTGCAGCTGTCGGACTACCTTTGATATTGTTTTTCGCCCATTCACGAATTTCGTCAATCTTTGGTTTCATCATTTCGGCAGTCGGCGAGATACTGCCGATTGCTCCAAGAACATCTTTCGTATTCGCGGCGCGATTGCCGGGTTATTGCTTGAACGAAAGTTTCTATTGCAAATTAAATCTCCAAAGCATCAAGCCCGTTCAAGTTCAAAACGCCGATTTTTTTCGTCTGTTTCGCCCTTTCTTCACTCAAATTTTGCCCACCGCTTTTATTTTCCGTTGTCGCCCTTATATTTGAATTTACCGCTTTGAAATCAAATATCTTCGCCGGTTCAGAAGGTTTAATCGGAGAAACTTTTGCCGCGCCGAATTGTTTCAAGGTCGGGCTATTTGCGTCATTCAAAGTATGTGTGTATGGTGTTCTTTTGTGATAAATTTTCTCGTTCAGTTTCGCCGAGTATTTGCTTTGGGCTAAGTGAAGCGAACAATTTTCGATGAGCGATTTGATGTTCAATATTGTTCCGCTTCGCCCATATTCGCTGATTGAAGAAAAACTGCCATTTTCGTTATCAATCAAAAATAGGTTGAAGACTTTGTCGGAATTAATGGACGGATCGTAATGAAAAAGAAAACATTTTTTCAAGATATTGGGCATAAATTTAATGGTGAAAGCAAAAAAAGATTAAAGTTCGAGCGCGTCGAGTTGGTCGGTTTTAAGAAGTTTGCGGGCGCGCCTTGAAGTCGCAATTATTACTGCATCAACGGCATCTTTCATCTCGGCGGGAGTGCGTTGTTTCGCGTCGCGGCTGGCGATTTTATTTAACTCAGCGAGAACTTTTTCAACTTCCGAGTCGCCCGTAAAATTCATCAGTTTGAACCAGCGATACATTTCACGCGCTTTTTTTGCCGTGCCGCCGGGAACGAATTTCGAATCGCTCAATTTTTCCGCCATCTCACGGGCTGCTTCATAAATCGTGCTGTTAAGTTGATCAAGACCTTCTTTGATCGGTGAAAGCCCGGCTTCCACTTCCCTTTTTACCGCTTCTATTTTGATTTGGCGGATGCGCTCTTTTAATTCCTGTTCGCGTTTTTCGTCTTCATATACCGATTTGACTTTGATTTCGGCAATTTCCTTCCGGGTTTCGATTTCGAGAGCAATTTCCGTGTTTGCTTTATTGGCAAGCTGCTTTTCAAGTTCAAGCTGCGCGGTTTTGGCTTGTTCGGCTCGCATTTCCGACCCCAACAGAATAACCTTGGGTCGCATTTTAATTCGCATTCCGTCACGGATGGCGGCTGGCGTAGGAATCATTGACATGGCACGGGTGATGGTGGTCTCGATAAAGCGAGCGCGGTCAAACGGGAGCGTCTTTGATCGTGGCAGACAACCTTTCGGCGGAATCTGTTGCCAGCTGCCGGAAGGTGTCGCGAAGCGTTTCCAGAATCTCATCATAATTTTCGATAACGGAAGCCTTGGCACGGGCGAGCGTTTCACACGCGGCGGCGAATTCCTTCTCAAACGCTTCAAAAGCAGTAAATGGAATCCATCGGTATTCACTGCTCCCCAGCACCGCTTCGCAGAGAGCAAAGCGAAAACTGTAACGGTCCAGGGCATTATGAGCTTGCGAGGCTGCTCGCAATAACGGTTTACGGTAATCTTCGGGAAGAAGTCCGGTGCGCGGTGGGCTTAAATAAACAGCTTTGTCTTTCGGTAATTCAATTCCCAGTGATTGCCAGTCAAGCTGACGGCTCAGCACGGAAAAACCGGTCGCATCAATATTGAGAAAAATTCCCGATTGCTCGAGCGCGGTCAGGTCAAACGGCATTGTTTCAACTTCCGCTGCGGAAATTCCCAGATGCCGGCTGGCAGTTTCCTTTTTTTGCTCGAGCTTGCTTAAAATCTCGCTTGCCAGATCAGGTATATTTTTTATTTCATATACCTCTTGAGTTTCTACTTGATGAGTGGATTGATGTTCCAAATTCGCGGAAAAGTCAGTGTCGGCTCCAAGCCTCGCCCAAATATCACCGGCGAGCGCCTCATCGTTAAATTGTGTTTGCAGATGTTTCTGATTCATAACTTTACTGTGGTCTCTACGCAACTGCTCACCGCTTATTTTTAATTTAAAAACTGCGGGAACCTGCGGAGCTTATCCTGGCGGGTTAAAGGAGATCAATATTTGAAATTTGTAATGCCGGGGCGCTGCGCAAAAGTCCTTTTATGGGTTTCCCGTCTGAAAAATATTAAAATTCAGAAACCGTCACAAAATCATCGGTTTATGCGCAATAAAAAAAGCGTCTCAAAAACGCCAGGTTATGAAATAATGGTTTTGTCTCGAAAACGCCCCGATACTGTTGCCCTATTCAAAATCGCCAATAAAAATTAAAAATGTAGAGGTTAATTTGCTGCGAGTTTATTGAACAAATTTTAGCCAAAATGAATTGGGCAACATTATTCGCCCCTTTTTGAGAACGTCCTCTAGTTCCCGAACCGTGCCCGCCGATTTATGCGTCGTTCGTGGTAGATTTGGAATGATTTACTATTGGGCGATCTGATGGCAATCGCCCCATTCAACTGCGCTGCCGAATTCTGCGATGATGACCGGCACGGCTTTTGGGGCTTTCGGATGAATATCGTGAAACAGCAAAACACCGTGACGTTTGATCAGCATTAAAATTTCCATCCGGTTGATGATGTCTTCGGCTTCTATTTGGGCATTCCAGTCCTGAGAATCCATATTCCAGAGCGCGACCTGTAAGCCTTCTTTTTGAAAAAACGCGCCGCTGTCCGATTTGCGCTGACCGTAAGGCGGACGAAAAAGGGGCAGAAAAATCGATGTCCCGTCAAAACTATTTTTGAGCAGCGCGATCGTGTCCGTTACGGAAGATTGCCAACGGTTTTCGACTGCATATTTCGAGCGTTTTTCGTGTGAAAGATGTTCCCAACCGTGCGCGCCGACACATTGTCCTTTATAAAGCTCAGCGAGCGCGGCAGTGCCGTTCGTTTTTTGGCGATTGGCAAAACTCTGACCGAGAACGAAAAAAACGGCGGTTTTTTTCTGCGCGGCTAACATTTGCAGAACATTGTCGGTGTTTCCGCCGGAAGCGGTCGGACCGTCGTCGAAAGTGAGAAAAAACTTACGGTCGCTCGTCAGGTCG
>JBDTZT010000596.1:0-3331 GCA_040005005.1 Actinomycetota bacterium | reverse complement strand
GATTATTGAGCGAATCCGCAGTATGTTCGATCTGAATGCGGATTGGGCGGCCATTACTCAAAGCCTTGGAACGGACCCCGAGTTGACCGCGCGGATCGGTGCAGAACCGGGACTTCGTGTCCCCGGTTGCTGGAACGGCTTCGAACTTACAGTGTGCGCGATTATTGGCCGGCGGATCGCTGTGAAGGAGGCAATTGCGCTGGCGGGGCGAATCGCAAAGTCTTTCGGCGAGCCTTTTTCCAATGTAGATAACCTCACTCATCTTTTTCCCACACCGGAGATCCTGGCTGATGCCAAACTGGCGGGTTTTGGTCTAACCGAAAAACGGGCGGAGACGATTCGTTCTCTGGCTCGCGCGGTTTGCGATGGGCAGATCAGCTTTGAACGGATCGTTGACTCCGATGCCTTCTTAACGCAGCTCCGTGAGATTACCGGCATTGATTGCCCGACAGCGCAATACGTGGCAATGCGAGCTTTAGGAGAACCGGACGCGTTTCCGACTGGTAACCTGCGCTTTATTCGCGCACTGGGGCTGAAAACTTCGGGCGAGCTGGAGAAACGCGCCGAAGCTTGGCGGCCTTGGCGGTCTTACGCGAGCATGTATCTCTTGAGTATGGTCAAAGAATAAAGCATCCGCAAAAACGGCGAAACGGTTTCTGAAACAGGGATTTTAGAGATTTGGATTTATAAGTCCAAATTGAACGCCTGCGGAAATGAAAGTTTCAAACTTTGGAACAGATTTTTTTTTATGGTAATGAGACGGTCAAGTTATTCAGGATACAAAACTCTCGCCGCTCTTTATTTGTTTAATTTTCAACTCCTTCTGCCCGGAATCGCACCGGCTCGACTGACCGAATTCTGCAAGATGCGGAATCAGCGAAACAATAAATTTCTTGTCTTCCGGGGCATCAAGTCGAATTTGAATACTTGGATTTATACTCATATTAAAAATATATTCAAAATTAGAAGCAAAAAAATTAATAAAAGTCTTGTGCCAACCGCCTGAATATTAAAGCGTCCTCTACCATATATTTGTTATTGAAGAAAACATATGAATTCGTATCTATCGGCAACATATTATAAAGTTCGGTCAATTCATCTTCTTCGTATTTATATCGAAAGCCGCCTCGGCCGTGAAGCCGGTAATAGCATTTGTCGGGCGTTTCCGTTTTTTTTGAGAATGGATCGACCGTATGCCAAAGCTCAAGATTTCGACAAATGCTTTTGACCGTTTGCGAATTCCAATCGCCGCGCGGCTCCCAGGCAAAATTTAACGCTTCCCGCTTGACGGAAGAAAAAAACATTTCAAGATTCGAAATATTTTCCCGCGTTTGCCGAAAGCTCGCCGGACATTGAAAAAGTATCGTTTTGACGCGCAGAGCTTTCGCGCACATTAAAGTCGTCTCCCAGGCTTCTTTGACAATCGCAGTCGGTTTAAAATATCCGGCTTCCGCTTTTTCCTGATCGGTCAAATTTCTTGTTAAACGCCGAAAGGTCGGACTCTTTGCTTCGTGGGTAATTAATTGCCAGGCTTTGATCGTAAATTCAAAATCCGTGGGCACGAGGAGTCGCCATTTTTCGAGAGTTTTTATTTGCGGCGGCTGATAAAACGTTTGCTGAACTTCGACCACCGAAAAGATGTCCGCATATTCTTCTTTGGTCGAGTGAAACCCGCAAGTACCAATTTGGACTATTGATTTCATATTAGCGATTAATTTTATCAAATGTTTATTCTTTCTCTTTTACTGAACTTTTCTGGTTTAACGAACCGTCTCGATTGGTCCGAACGCCGAGCGTAAATCCAACCAAAATAATGGCTAATCCCTGCCGCGTGCCGCGGATGTCGCGGAAATCCGAGCCTTTGGCACTTTGCAGTTTCTCGAAAAAACTTTTACCATTCAGTTGACAAAGTTGCCTAATTGGTTACTTTTCTGTTTTGCAAAACTATAAAAATAACAGTTAGCGCCTTGTTTTTAATTTTTATGAGAAAGCCCTGAATTTTGACGCTTAAAACGTAAAAATTATGCCAAGACTGAGTCAATTATATTTATATTCAAATTATCTATCAGCCGACCTATGAAAATCGTCTGCTGGAAACTATTTTGATTAGATATAATTTTTAACCTAAAAGAGTAGTTAATTTCAATGGATAGAAAAGAAATGCTGGAAGATTTATTTGGCGAATTTCCTTACAAGAAACTGGTCAGGGAAATTAAAGATTTTGCGATCCTCCACCTTGATGCTCAGGGACTGATTCGCAGTTGGAATAAAGGAGGCGAAGAAATCTTTGGCTATCGCGAAGACGAAATTCTCGGGAAGAGCGGAGAAATAATTTTTACATCAGAAGACCGGTTCCAAAAAATTCCTGAAAGTGAATTAGAGCTCGCCCAATCGAACGGTCGCGCAACGGTTGTTCGCCGGCATGTGCGAAAAGATGGTTCACGCTTTTTTGCCCATAGCGTTACCACAACTTTAACGGATGAAACAGGAAATCTTCGCGGCTATGCGAAAATAGTGCGTGACGAAACCGAGCGCAAGCAAGCCGAAGATATGCTGCTTGAGCGATCTGGGCTGGAGGCATTAAACGGTGATATTGGTCGCGCATTAGTTCAGGTGGATGGACAAGAGAATTTATTAAATCAGTGTGCGGAGATTTTGGTTAGGCATTTGGACGTTGCCTTCGCCCGTATATGGACGTTTAATGAAGTCGAAAATATACTGGAATTACGGGCGAGCGCCGGAATATACACGCATCTTGATGGTGCTCATGCGCGGGTGCCGATCGGTAAATACAAGATCGGCTTAATCGCCGAAGAGCGATTACCGCACCTGACGAACGATATCTTAAATGATCCGCGTCTCAGCGATAAAGAGTGGGCAAAACGCGAGGGAATGGTTGCTTTCGCCGGATACCCGCTTATAGTCGAAGATCGGCTGGTCGGAGTTATGGGTGTCTTTTCAAGACATCCACTTACCGCAGCCACGCTTGAGGCGATGGCCTCAGTTTCCAATGGAATCGCCAGCGGGATCGAGCGCAAGCGAATCGAAGATGCGCTGCGTCAAAGCGAAGAGCAATACCGGATTGTTGCTGAAACAGCCTCGGATGCGATTATCAGTATTGATGAGAAAAGTACCATTCTTTTTATCAACCGAGCGGCAACCAGAATTTTTGGTTATGCAATTGAACAGATGCTCGGTCAAAATCTAACTATGCTGATGCCGGAATATTTGCGTGAGGTCCATAAAGTTGGTCAGCAGCGCTACCTTAAAACCGGCAAAAAGCACCTTCAATGGGAAAATGTCGAAGTTCCCGGACTGCACCGCGATGGAC
>JBDTZT010000595.1:0-3333 GCA_040005005.1 Actinomycetota bacterium | reverse complement strand
CAGTTCAAACATTCCGCTGTCGAGTTGCGCGTGGCTGGTGGCGATTGACGAAATCGAACCGAACATCGAGCGAAAGCGGATGTCATCCTCCGTTTTAGTATAATCTCCGGTCGGAATGATGCGCGTTTCGTTTCGCAACAGCGACAGTGTGCAGTTGACGCTCGTATAAGGTCCGACAATACTCGGAATCGAAACTGAGACGTTTTTTATCCGCCGCATATAATGTCCGGGATAATCCATATCGAAAATCCATTCGGGCAAAGATACCGTGCAGGTTCCGGCTTCCTTGAGCGTGATTAAACTCATGGGGAACATCTGCGCCAGAGAAACGTGTTTGGTGATTTCAAACTCGCGTTTGTTTTGGTCGAGATACGCCGATTCCAAACGTCTTAAATCAACGACGAGTTTATCACCCGCCAGCAAGCCTTTTTTCAAGCTGTCCCAGTAGCCGAACTGGACATAGTTCGATTCGGTTAAGCCGAGTTCGTATTGAAAACATTTTTCGGCTTTTTTCGCCATTTCGAAGGCGAGTTGATATGCCTGAAAATACACGCTGGAAATTTGCGTAATCATCCACGAATAAAGCTGCCGATTGGTATATTTGTTACGCATATAATCGTCAACCGTTTTGGAGTTTTCGATTTGCAGTTCCTGATTGTCGAGTTCCTTTTCCGCAATGGCCTGGCGTATCATCGCGGCATTGATTTGAAATTGAATCTGGTCTTTTTCGATACTGGCTAGAGAGGATTGGAAATCCCATTCGTCTTTTCGTCTTTGATATGTCCCAATAGTTGAGGCTAGTCCGGCGCCTTTTTCCAAAGCGTGAGCTATCGAAGATAATGTTTGAACGGCAATAGCGGCGGCATCGCCTATTTGGTCTCCGCCGAATTGGATATTGACGTGCGGAGTGCCGCCGAACCCAGACGCGCCCGCCATGAATTTCGGTATTAACTTTAAGCCACCGGCTAAAATATGTCCGACGGCAATAGCGGCGTCGAGTCCGGTTGATAGCGAAGATAACGAGAAAGCGATTATTTCGGCGGCATTCATAAATTCCCGACCGTCATAATAGCTTTTCTTTTCCGTCGCAATATCAAACGCTTTGTTTAAAGCTCCGATTGTTTCGACCGCTTCGTCAATCTGTTTTTTGCGAACTTCCTTGACGGCTTCGAGCAGTTGAATCTCGTGTTGATTTCTGAGTAGCGCGAGTTCTTCAGTGTCTTTATTTTGCAAAGCTGCAAGAAGTTTTTCGCCAAGCGTGCGGACTTCCGCGCAGAATTCAATTGCCTTTTGGACGACAATGCGAAAACGATAATGCGGAGTCGGCGCGGCTAAATCATTAAGGACGCTGCCGATGTCAATTCCGGCGGCAGCGGCTTTAACCAGCAGAGCCGGATCAATCGGCGGTTCAAACAAAGGTAATTGCCGAACGATGCCTTGTATATTCATACAATGCCGAATCTTGAAAAGACGGTCTTCGACCGTATCCCAATACTTTGTTAAAAAATCGTTATTGGGAATGCAGAAATAAAAAGTTTCGATTTTCGGCAGAGGCTCGGCGCCCGTGTTTGCCGCGACGACCGTTACGGGCAGCAAGGTATCTTCGATAACCACATCAACTCTGGCGTTGCCGAAGTCATCAAGTTTCGGTTCAAGCTCATTAAAGGTCAAATCTTCGTGTTTGACGTTGGGAACTTTTTGCGGACGATCACCCAAAATTTCAAACGCCAGCATATAAAGCAGAGACGCTTCGTTAATTGATTCAATCGTGTCGCGCCCAAAAAGCATATCGCCCCACGCAATCAGGTTGTC
Organism: Actinomycetota bacterium; assembly: GCA_040005005.1. Lineage (GTDB taxonomy): Bacteria > Acidobacteriota > Blastocatellia > Pyrinomonadales > Pyrinomonadaceae > JAFDVJ01. The sequence continues at coordinate 1,521 of JBDTZT010000595.1, read as the reverse complement.
GAGATATTTCATTACCACGTTTCTCTGATAAGCGACGGGGCGATAACGCGCAATCAAATGCGGCTTAAACGGATTGTTTTTCCAGGCGATAAGCTGTGTTTCGTTTTCGTGCGAGCTGATATTGGAAAGAATATTTTCAATCCGCTGTTTGCGATAATCCGCCGAATTATACTCGAAGAAAGTTTTCGTAATCCAATATCGCTGCGGAGTCGGCAAATCGTCCGTGTTGGTCGGATTGAAAATATAGTGAAACCAAGCAAGCGCGTCTTCAAATTTTTGGTTCTGCATCAAGCGGCAGGCAATCATCAAAGGCGCGTGGAAAAACAGTTCCCAATTGTAAATCGAATACGCGCCGCCGAGGGAAAAATCGGCGATGTCTTTTTGCGCCGTCGAGTCCGTAATCGCGGCGGAAGTCGGCTTATACGCCGAAAAATTAAACGTATTGGAGGGCGCGAAGGTCTGCGGCGCGATTTGGATTTTTCTATTTAACAAACCGTCTATCCCGTTGCGGTTAAACTCGCGCAGGAAAAGCATCGTGTATGGATGATAAAACGGCAGAAAACGATATTTGCGGTTGTGGCTGATGACTTGTCCGTAATTATTCAAGACGGCTTCCCATTCCGGTTTGACGAAAAAGGCGCGTCGGCTGTCCTGATAAAAAAACGGGTGATTAGACACGGTATCTATCTGCAAATCCTGCTGCGAGACGACCATCTCAAACGGCGCAACCGCACCGCCGAGAAGCGTCTGCGTTACTTTATTTTCCAAAACGTTAAGTTTATTCGGATTCGGATAGCGAATTGTCGGAGTCTGTGACCCACTGCCGGCGGGCGTACTACCAGACCAAGTGAATTCCGTGTTATTGGTAAGGCGTGTGCTACTAAAGTGCATTCCATTAGGAAGTTTTAAGCGCGGACCGAATTCCAGAGGCGTTAATTGGCTGATTGTTTTACCTTGCGGGTCGAAGTTTGTGTGAACGTAATTGTAAGAATCGGTCACCATTAAAGTATTAACGTCCGGTTCGAGATGATACGAGCCTTTTAAGGTTTTCATCTCGACGCTTTTCACGTCGCCGTTGAAAACAAACGAAGAAGAATGCCACGGCAGAAAAGTTTCGTTGAAAGGATTTTTCGACAAAGTCACCTTTACATCGGTATACGGGTCGTAAAACTTTACGCCGTTGAATTCCGGCGTCGTCGAAAGATATATGTCCAGATAAAGCTCGTTGAATTTTGCCAAATAATGCGGGCGTAGATTGTATGCGTAATGCGGTCGTTCCCAAGGATGAACGAGTTTTTGCTTCGAGATTTTTTTCGGAGTCCAGCCGCCTTGTTTTTTTATCGTCCAGCTGAGTTCGATTTCCAAACTCTTTAACGGCTCTTGCGCGTCGATCGGACCATTTGTCGGTTTGGCGGGCGGAATTTTTTTTGTCTTCAAAGGCTTTTCCATAAACTGCAGCCAGAATAAATGTAGCCGCCCCTAAACACCATCATAATAAAGCACCCGAACTGTTTAAAGGAA
>JBDTZT010000594.1:0-3337 GCA_040005005.1 Actinomycetota bacterium | reverse complement strand
TTAAAAATTTTATCGAAAAACTTTTATTCATTTATCTTTTTAACCTCTAATATTTAATAAAATCTATAGAACAAAATTGCTTTTTTAAATTATAATTACGCAAAACTATCTTGAATTTCGGATTTTACATTTTGATTTTTGGATTTTTCCATATAAAAAATCTGACAAATGTTACACCAAAATTTACAGCATAATTTCGCAAAAAAAGCCTAATTGTTGAATTAACACACTATTACTTAATTCATAATTTAACTTATGAAAAACTGCCAATGGGTAAATACAAATAGGCAGTTGTTTATCAAGCAAATTGAGTTCCGCAGATTTATTTATAAACTTGCATCGTTAGCAACACCTTAATTCGAGGTTAAGTCCGTGTTAAAAGTTTCAATTTTACGGTGCGTAAGCCGCCGGAACGGGATTGTCCGTGGCAATTCCGAATTGGGTAATATTAATTCCCGCCTGTGTTTGCAAAATATACCAAACACTCGTGCCCGGACGAAAAACGGCGATATCCGATTTATTATCGCCGTCGTAATCGCCGACCACCGGTTTATCGTTTGCCAGACCAAATTGTGTAACAAAAACGCCTGCCTGACTTTGGAATAAGTACCAAACGCCGTTGCGGAAAATTCCCGGATCGGTTTTGCCATCGCCGTCATAGTCTGCCTGAACGGGTTGGTCACCGTTTTGTCCGAAATGAACCGAAGCAAAACCCGCGGTGCTTTGCAGTAAATACCAGTTGCCGTCGGACGGACGAAAGACCGCTAGATCTGTTTTGCCGTCGCCGTCATAGTCGCCTGGCACGGGTTTGTCGCCGCTCAAACCGAATTGCTCAATGCGAAATGAAGTTCCGCGACTGTCAAAACTGTTGGCGATATACCAAACTCCCGTTGACGGACGAAAAACCGCGATATCGGTTCGGCCGTCGCCATCGTAATCTGCTGCGACCGGAATATCGCCGTTGATGCCGAATTGGTAGGAGCGGTAAATCGAACGCGAATAAAGATGCCAAACACCGTCGTTCGGTCGCCAAACGGCAAAATCCGTTTTGCCGTCGCCGTCAAAATCGCCCGGCGCGAGAACGTCGTTTGAAAGTCCGAAAGTTAAAATCGTGTAGCTTGCATTTGAGCTGTTGGCAACATACCAAACGCCCGTTTCGGGTCGCCAAACGGAAATATCGGTTTTACCGTCGCCGTCGAAATCAGCGGGTTTGTTTTTGGCGATCGCCGCACTTGCTACAGGCGCATCGGAAATATTGTTGTCAATATTAAACGTTACGCCGCCCCAAGTTTCATCACGCGGTCCGAGCCATTGATGAATTCGCTGATGGTTTGTCCAGAAAGTATCAGGCAAAGGCGCAACGCCCCAAACACTCATCACATTGTTCCAACGCGCCAACCAAACCGCGTCCATCTGACTTTGCGGAGCAATATTTATCCAATCAATATTGGCGTTAAAAGGTGAACCGTAAGTTCCCGATTTATAGCCTAACTCTTTCAAACGGTCAGTCCAGCCTTTCAAAAACGATTTAACCGCATCGCCGCAACCCGTATCAGCATAGCGTTCCATATCGTAATAAACGATCGAACCTTGGGTCATACCGAGATTGTTTAATGCCGCGATTGCCAAATCGGCTTGTGCGCGACCTTCGGTTTCGGCAGTTGGAACATCCGCACTGTGTTTTCCGCAAGTCGTGCAAGTCGTACAAGGTGCTTGCGGACCAACCCAAGTCGGAATCAATCCCCAGCCTTGCGCTGAAACCGTGTTCACCCAAGTCTGCGTCAATTGCGGTTGTGAACAGCCGCGATTGCTTCCGCCGATGTAAATATTGACATCGTAAAACGGCGAATTATTCCACCAAGTCTGCATCTGAGCGCTCGTGGCGGCAGTGCATTTATCAAAACCCCGATTCAAACTGATGCGCGTCGTGCCGTTTGGTGGCTGTGCAAAAACCGAATTGTTTGCTGTAAGTTTTGCCTTTTCTTTTTCAATTCGTGATAGTTCTTTGATTTGCGGCGGTGTGATTTCTTTTAAACTATTATTTGATGGGTCATAAATTTTTGTCGTTTGTGTGCATCCGTTTTTGAAGCCTTCACAATTTCCGGTTGAAGTAAGAATCCACACGCTTTTTACCTTTCTTATCGACAATCCCGTAATATCTTCATCATTCGCTAAACCAATTTTATCTTTAAATTTTAGCCTCTCAGTTTGGTCAATATTTGCGAAAGAGTCCGTTGATTTTTGAGTTGAGCTTCCTAAAAAACTCCAAGTCAGACCTTTATCAAGGGTTTTATAAACTGCACTACGAGTAAAGTTTGAACTTGAGGAAAGACGAAGTCTTAAAAATCCTTTGTCTTCATTGCGAAAGTAAAGTGTAATGTTTTCGAGTCCGGTTTCTGACAAGTCTTCGGATCGTAAGTTCATGGGTTGTGAAATCCAAGATTTTCCGCCGTCATTTGTTCGCAAAATTTCTAACGTAACGCTTTTTTTGTCAGCTAAAAATACCAAACCTTCCTGCTCATTAAAAAAATAAGTCTTGCTCACAATTTGAAAAATTTTTTTCGGCAAAACAATTTCGCGCCAAGTTTCGCCGTTGTCGTCTGTTCGGAAAAGCGAGTCGTTCGTAAAAGCCACGCCGGATTTTTCGCCGAAAACCTGAATGTCTTTGATGTTTGAACTGCGCTCGGTTTGGCGAACTTGCGGCGGGCGTTGAAGACCTAGATTTGTCTCCAAGTGTTGAAACGGATTGTCAATATCCAAAGTTTGCGCCTGAATATTAGTTCCAAAACTAAAAAACAGAAAGATCGAACAGAAAAAGACGAACAAAACTTTTTGCATAATTTACCCCTTGAATTCAGAAATCTTGTTTTAGAAAAATTTATGGTTAGCCAGAAAAGTATAGCGTATTGAAATGGCTTTTGGCGAGAATAATTTTTTGCGAAAACAAAAAAAGCCGTCAGAAACAAACGTGTTTCTGACGGTAAAGTAAGAAGATAATGATGAACTAGCTGACCAGATGCAAAAGGTGACCCATTTGTAATTTCTTTGTTGTTAAATATTTAAGCGTGTTTTTCGAGGGCTTGAACTCAATCGGGACGCGCTCGACGATTTCCAAACCGCCGTCGCGGATGGCTTGGATTTTTTCAGGATTGTTTGATAAAACTTTGACCTTTTTCAAACCCAAATCGCGCAAAATTTCGACGCATTGATTATATTCGCGTAAATCAACTTCGAGTCCGAGCCGTTCGTTTGCTTCGATGGTGTCGGCACCTTCGTCTTGCAGAGCATAAGCGCGGATTTTGTTGATAATTCCGATGCCGCGACCTTCCTGTTGCTG
>JBDTZT010000593.1:0-3339 GCA_040005005.1 Actinomycetota bacterium | reverse complement strand
GCCATAGCTTCTCGCAAATCGTAACAAAGGTAAGTTTAAAGTTCAAAGATTCTTTTACAATTATCAATTATCATTTATTATTTATCACTTCGGAAATGTCAAAACTCTACGAAAAATTTATCCGCCCGATTCTTTTTAATATTTCGCCCGAAACGGCGCACGAGTTTGGAATTGAAGCGTTAAAAATCGGACTTTCGACAAAATTCGCGCAAGATTTGGCAGCCAAACGATTCGCTTGCGAACGCTACGGCGAACTTTCGCGGTTTGGCTTGAAATTTAAAAATCCGCTCGGCATTGCCGCCGGTTTTGACAAAAACGGCGTGGTCGTCAATCAATTAACTGCGCTCGGTTTCGGTTTCACGGAAGTCGGAACGGTTACGTTCAACCCGCAAAAAGGAAACGAAAAGCCGCGATTATTTCGTTTAACGGAAGATAAAGCGTTGATAAATCGGCTCGGGTTTAATAATGAAGGAACGGCGAAAGTGGTTGAAAGGTTGAAAAAGATTCAGCCCCGATGCGTTTTAGGCGTCAATATCGGCAAGAATAAAGATGTGCCGAATGAAGCGGCGATTGAAAATTATTTGCAGAGTTTCGATTTGGCTCACGAGGTTGCCGATTACATTGCCGTCAATGTTTCTTCACCGAACACGCCGAATTTACGCGAATTGCAAAAAGCGGAAAACTTGGAAGAACTTTTGGGGGCCTTGCAGAAACGAAATCTGGAACTTTCAGCCAAACCTTTGCTCGTCAAAATCGCGCCTGATTTATCCGAAAGTGAAATTGAAGCGATTGTTGACATCGCGCAAAGATTAAAGCTCGCCGGAATCATTGCGACGAACACGACCGTTTCGAGAGAAAATCTAAAAACTACAATTAACGAAAAAGGTGGTTTAAGCGGGAAACCTTTGCAAAAAAAATCGAACGAAGTAATAAAAAAAATCTATCAATATTCCGGCGGTAAACTGCCGGTCATCGGTGTCGGCGGAATTTTCAACGCCGCCGACGCGTTTGAGAAAATTGCTTCGGGCGCCTGTTTGATTCAAAGCTACACGGGATTTATTTACGAGGGCTTGGGGTTTGCGCGCGCTATAAATGCGGGTTTGCAAAAGATTTTAAGGGAAAAAGGTTTTAACGATTTAGATGCGGCAATCGGCTCAAATAATAGTCGTCAGTCGTCAGTCGTGAGTCGTCAGTTGTAATTCTGAAGACGTTTTTATTCGCGGGCTTAGGGCTCACGACTGACGACTCACGACTTTTTTGGTTTGACACTGCAAACTCAGAAGTTATAATAAATCCTTTGCGTTTTACGCTGTTTGAAATGAAAGTATATTCTGTTGCCAATGATAGTTGAATTACCGACCGCCGAAAATTTGATTTTGCCTTTCGATTTTGAAATCAGGGCTGACGAAATTGATTTGGATGACGAACCTTTGAAGCTCAAAGATTCGATCAAGGTTGAAGGCGAAATAAAAAAAGGAATTGTGCAAACCGATGTGCGCGGGAAAATTTCGGCTGAAATCGCGCTCGAATGCACCCGTTGTTTGCAAGGCACGGAACAAAATTTTGAAATCTCGTTTGCCGCGGCTTTTGTCACGCCTGAGCATTATACGCAGGCGAAAGAAGCGGAATTAAACACCGATGATTTGGACGTTTCGGTTTTTGAAGGCGATCTGATTGATCTGACCGAACTCGTCCGCGAACAGATTTTATTAAACTTGCCGGAGCAAGTTTTTTGCCGCGAAGGCTGCAAAGGTTTGTGCGAAAAATGCGGTGCAAACCGAAATCTGATAGATTGTAAATGTATTGAAAAAGAAGTTGACCCGCGCTGGGCGGCTTTGAAGAATTTAAAATAGGAAGTAAATCGTAAATCGTAAATCGTAAATATCCAAATGGACAAAATTCACGATTCACGATTCACGATTCACTATTTACGGAGTAATTATGCCAAATCCAAAACGAAGACATTCCCATTCACGCACCCGACAACGCCGCGCCCACGATGCGCTGAAATTGCCGCAATATTATATTGACAAAGATACGGGCGAGCCGAAAAAACCGCACCGCGTTGATCCTGATACGGGAATTTACAAAGGTCGTCAGATTTTAGACGTCAAAGAATCGGAATAAATTATTTGGTCTTTGATCTTTGGTCTTTGGTCTTTGAATAAATCGAAAACCGAAGATCGAAGACTAAAGACCAAAGACCAAAAAATGACACAAAACGCAGGCATCATTGGAATGGGACACAGTTTTCCCGAAGGAATTTTAACGAATGCCGATTTGGAAAAAATCGTTGAAACCAGCGATGAATGGATAACTACGCGCACGGGCATCAAACAACGTCACAAAGCCGCCGCAGACGAATATACTTCGCAATTTGCCGTGAAAGCGGCCAGACAGGCACTTGAGCGAGCGGGAATTGATGCCAAAGAGATTGAAATCATCGTTTGCGCGACCACTTCGCCGGATCAAATTTTGCCTTCGACCGGTTGCTTGATTCAACGCGAACTTGGCTGCGAAAACGCGGCCGGGATGGACGTTTTTGCGGCTTGTTCGGGGTTCTTATACGGGCTGACGATGGTTGAATCAATGATTCGCACCGGACAAATCCGGTATGCTTTGGTCATTGGCGCGGAAGTTTTGACGAAATACGTTGATTATACCGACCGCTCAACCTGCGTCATTTTCGGTGACGGCGCGGGGGCGGCGGTGCTCGGTCCGGTCGCCGAAGGAAAAGGAATTTTAGCGACGAAAATCCGTTCGGACGGACGCTATGAAGAACAACTTTATGCGCCCGGCGGCGGCACAAAACTCGGCCTGACGCACGAAACTATTGATAATCGCGACAATTTTTTCAAGATGAAAGGGAATGAACTCTTTAAGGCGGCGGTTCGTTCAATGACGGAAATCTCGGCGGAAATGCTTGAAAAAGCGGGCTATACGGTTGACGATGTTGATATTGTCATTCCGCATCAGGCGAATCAGCGGATTACCGATGCGGTTGCTTCGCGTCTGAAAGTCGCGGAAGAAAAAGTTTATTCAAATATCGCCTATCACGGCAATACGTCGTCAGCTTCGATTCCGATTGCGATGGATGAATGTATTCAATCGGGCAAAATTAAAGAAGGAAGTCTGGTATTGTTGACAGCTTTCGGCGGCGGCGTCACCTGGGGCGGAACGGTGATTAGATTTTAGATTTGCAATGCGCGAATTTTAGATTGCTGAAGTTTAGAAAATTAAGCAATCCAAAATCCGAAAGGTATTCAATGAACATTTTAAGAAAATTTGAATTTTAATGAGCGAAGAATCCAAAATCCAAAATCCAAAATCCAAAATCGC
>JBDTZT010000052.1:0-11264 GCA_040005005.1 Actinomycetota bacterium | reverse complement strand
CCGCCGTAATATCTTTTCTTCGGATAACCTTCGGCATATTTGTTCGTAAAAACCGAGCCCATCGCCTGCAGAACGGCTTCCGACACGAAATTTTCCGACGCGATCAGTTCCAAACCGTTCGTCTGCCGCCGCGTTTCATTATCTATCGCTTCCGAAATAATCGGGTCAACTTCCGCTAAATTTGCATTAAAAAGATTTTTTTCCATATTAATTTTTATTACTCTTTAAAAAGACCTATTTCGTTTGGGTTTATCAAATATAAATCAAAAAACTGTTCCAGTGAATCGGCAATTTTAATAAATTCCGCCGTTTCGTAATTGCTGTAAATGGACGAAATGTTTTCGTTTTCGTATCTGAACGCGTATAAATGCGAGTATAGTAAAAAATCCGCAAAAAAAGTTAATTCGGAATTAATTGAATCGCTTCTTGCAAATTCTTTCAAAGCCCAATCTGATTTATTTTTCTCTAGAATTTGTTCCAGATTCCAAACCGACAAAAGCGCTGCGTCCAGATCGCTTTCCAACATTCCGCCGCAAAGGCCGTAAACTCCAAAACATCTTTGGAAAGCGGTCTGTCAATCAGGCGAAAACATTGAACGATCTGTACTTCCGAGCTTGGCGGGGCAACCTTTATTTTTTCCTTCCACCAATGCTTGATAACTTTTGTGAGTTTTTCTTTCAACACAGATTTAAATTATCTTCTCAACTTTACCACGCAACCAATTTTCAATCTCGTCAACTTGCCAAACGTCCGATTCGATTGTGTAAATGTCGCTTTCAGCGACGAAACAATTCTTTTAAAAAACTTCGGAAATATTTATATATTCAATTTTTTGCAAAATTTATTGGCGGCAATGGCGCTGACGATGCCTGAACCGCAAACTAAAATTCCTTCGTCCGCCTTTCCGCTCGCGACCCATCTTCCGACCGCCGCGCCGTAATCTGGATAATCAACCGAATCGAGCGAGTTTGTTCCCAAATCTTCGACTTCGAAGTTCATTTCGGCGAGCTGCCGTTTGATTTTTTCTTTGACTTCAAACCCTGCGTGGTCGGCGCCGATGGCGATTTTCATAAAATTTATCCTTTTCAAATAAATTTTAATCGTTTCGACAAAAAGCGCAAAGACGAAAATCAGTCTCGCGGACGGTCGCGAGTCTTTTACACCTCAATAATTTGAATGAACAAGATATTCGCCGGTAGCTCGCGAGACTGATTTTCAAATCTGTTATCAGCTTGTCTTCCAAACAATATAAATCATCAAAATGCCGCGCAAACTCCAGCAAATGGTGCGAATCCAATTTGTATTGACGAGCGCGAGATGCGCATTTGCATCGAAACCGGCGGCGAGTTTTTCGTGCAGCGGAACTTGCAGAAAAAAGGTCGAAGCCCAAACGATTAAAGTTAAACCGAGACCAAGCCAAAAGAGTTTCGAATCAATATTGGCGGGCGGGTAGAAGAGCAGAAAGATTGAGGTGAAGAGTTCGATAAGCATCGGCGGCGCAACAATCGGCGTGATCCAAAAGCGGTAATCATCGTGATATTTCGTAAAATTTTCCGGGCTGACGTAGGAGAAAAAAGGATATTGCACGATTTGAATAATCCAAATCACGCCCGTCAGAAAAAGCGTCGAAGCAATTTGCAGACTTAACAATAATTTTTCCATAAAAAGCGGATCGCTGTTATTCATCCCCATAAATAACAGCGATCCGCTTTGACCCGCCTTGTACAGCTTCCCCGGTTCGACAAAACATTAATTCGCCGGAATCAAAACCGTGTCAATCACGTGAATAATTCCGTTGCTTGCTTTGATGTCGGTTTTGACGACATTTGAACTGTTGACTTTGACACCGTTTGAAGTGTCAATCCGAACCGTTCCGCCCTGCAATGTTTTGACATCCTGGCCGCTTAGTTTGACAACATCTTTCGCCATAACCTGTCCGCTGACAACGTGATAAAGCAAAATCGCTTTGAGTTTTTCCTTATTTTCAGGCTTCAGCAAATCTTCAAGAGTTCCCGCCGGAAGTTTGGCAAAGGCTTCGTCGGTCGGCGCAAAAACCGTGAATTTCCCTTTTCCTTTGAGCGTCTCGATCAAACCCGCCGCTTTGAGTGCCGCCGCTAAAGTGTTAAATTGCCCCGCCGCCACTGCCGTGTCAACAATATCTTTCGGCTTGTCTTTCATCTGCGCTGAAACATTGATTGCCGAAAACAAAAATGTGATTGCGAAAATTGTAAAAAATCCTTTCAAATATCTTTTCATCATAAATTCCATTTCCTTGTAAATAAAAGTTTTTAGATTATCTTTTAACCGTTATGAGCGGTTTGTGCGATTCTTACATTATAAACCGCTCATCTTTTTTGTCAACTAGACTTGGCCATTTTCTTTTCTATCACTTGTTATTTGTTAATTTTTAAGTTTTGCTATTTTCTGTTGAGCGTTTTGAGCGATTTGTGTATAATAAAATATTGTTTCTCAAAAAGAGCCTTTGAGAAACAATAGCCTCTCAGAATTTTTCAGGCTAAGTTCTTAGAATATTCAGGTAAATCAATTACAATTAAAACACGAATGTCAGAGCCAAATTATTTAACCACCAAAGAAGTCGCGCGTTTATGCCGCGTGAGCGATGCGACCGTTAAGCGTTGGGAAGATGCCGGATTTTTAAAATCGGAACGCACGAGCGGCAAACACCGGCGTTTTCGCGCCGAAGAAATCGCCCGTTTTCAGCGCGAGCAAGGTCTCGGACAAAAGACCTGCCATGGCGACCAGTCGGTTTTAAGTTCGGTTGCCCGGCGAAAAAATAAAATCAATTCGGACTCGTCGCTTTTTGATTTGCTGATTTCCGGCTGTGAAGAAGAATCGGCAAATTTTATTATCGGTGCCTATTTGCAAGGCACGATTCTGACCGATGTTTTTGACGATTTGATCAGTCCGGCGATGCGGCGCATCGGTGAATTGTGGTATCGCGGCGAATTGAGCGTCGCGCAGGAACATCTCGCGACGCGGGCGGCGCACTACGCCGTTCATAAATTGCGAACCTCGCTGCTCTTGCCCGAGATGAAACAGAAAATGGCTTTCTGCGCGGCTTTTGAAGGCGATCTCCACGAATTGCCGACCTATCTCGCGCAACTGACGATTGAAAACGAAGGTTGGGAAGTGATGAATTTCGGCGCTAACACGCCGCTTTTTTCGCTCTGCGAAGAAATTCTGCAATATTCGCCGCAAGCCGTCTGTCTTTCGGCAACCTATCTCGCCGAATTTGAAAGGCTTTCACGCGATTACAAGGAATTTCGTGAAACTGCGGTCAAACTCAAAATTCCGGTCATTTTAGGCGGTAAGATATTCGACGATGCCCACATCCGCCGCCGCTTTCCGGCTGAACTCTACGCCGAATCTTTCGCGGAAGTTGCCGATTTTATCGAGCGATTGTCTAAATAATTTCAGATAAAAAGAACACCGCGCGCAAAAGCCAGAAGGCTTGATAAAAGTTTAAAAATCGAAATTATCTTTTGGAAAAAAACATATCGTTGCCGCTTCGGTCTTCTGACAGGGCAACCAAAACATCCTGCAAAATCTCCAATTAACATCGTTCTTTTTACAACTTACGGAGAAATTTATGAAATTCAAAACTTTTTGGCTGATGACTTTGATTGCTTTATGTTCGGTCGGCGCAGTTTTTGCCGAAACGAAAACGAAGGAAGAACTCGCGGAGCAGGCGATTTCCGCCGATTCCGCCGTTTCGGTCGAAGCGATAAAAAATCTGCGTTCGCTCGGCAAAGACGGTCTGGACGCGCTTTTTCAAACCTTTTCCGCCGAGATTGCGAAATTTTCGCAGACCGGCGAAGCAACCGAAGAGTGGAAACGCATCGCTTTCGCGCTCGATTCGGTCGCGATGCAAAAGGACGCTTACGCTTCACATCTTTTCTGGCTGACGGATTTGGACGAAGCCAAAAGACAAGCCAATGAAAAAAATAAACCGATTTTATCTTTAAGACTGCTGGGTAATTTGAACGAAGAATTCAGCTGCGCCAATTCACGATTTTTCCGCGCATTGCTTTATTCAAACAGCGAGATTTCAAAATTCTTGCGCGAAAATTACGTTCTGCATTGGAAATCGGTTCGTCCCGCACCCAAAGTAACGATTGATTTCGGCGACGGTCGCAAAATCGAACGCACGCTGACGGGCAACAGTATTCATTACATCTTGGACGAAAACGGCGAAATCATTGACGCGCTGCCCGGTCTTTACAGCCCGGCGGGTTTTCTGAAATATCTGACAAGCGCAAAGGAAATCAACACAACAATTGATAATGCGCCGAAAAATCAAAAAGAACTTATCGCGCTTCGCTATCGCAAACAGATGTTTGACGAAATCAAAGCCAAACGCGACAAATCAGTTACGGCGGCAAAAGTTACACTGACCGAACCCAAAAACAGCACCGACGCACCGGATGTTGCGCCGCGGGCTGTAACAAAGATGATTACCGAATCTTCGATTTTGCGCGAAATTAACGACGATTTTTCGCGCTTTGAGCCAACTATCAATCTCGACGACTGGAAAAAACTCGCCAAACTTTACGCGGGCGCGACCAAATTAGATACCCGCAGCACGGCTTTTATCAAACGTCAGAACGCCGGTAACGGTTTGACTGACACGCAATTTGAGAGTCTTTTGACGAATCTCGAAACTTATGTCGCGCTCGACACGACGCGCAACGATTTTCTTTTCCACACGAAACTTTACGAATGGCTCAATCAATCACGCGCCGAACCGCTCGAACTCGAAAGTTTTAATTCAAAAGTTTATACGGAACTTTTCAAAACGCCCGATTCCGACAAATGGCTCGGTCTTTACAACACCGACGTTTACACGGCTTTGGATGGCAACGGAATCATTAAATATTAATAAGGCTCAAATAAAAATAAACGCTTTTCCGGTCGGAGCGCGGACGAAAGCGTCCGTCTCCGTCGTTTGAAAAACGACGTAAAAAGTCTTCATTGCCTTGAATATTGAATAAAAGCGAAACTTTGTTAGCGTTTTTCAAACGCTTGCAGGCGAGCCGCCTGCGTTCCAGTCTTAGTCTTGTCTTATCAATATGTAATATTTAATTCTAATAATTCGCTTCGCTTGTTGGGCAGGTACCGTGGCGTGTCCTTATATTTTTCGGCGATATTTTTCAGCAACACTTTACTCTTAAACACACATCTATTTGTTTGACGCAAATAAAACCTTTATAATTCGGATGAAGTTTGCCTATCGTCCAAAAGATGAAGTTCGCCGCAACCACAATCTTTCTATTTATCGTTCTTTGTTTCAGCGCAGAACCGGCGTCGGCGCAGGACTTTTTGCCCGAACTCGTCAAACGCATCAAGCCTTCGGCGGTCGCCATCGAAACCTTTGATGCAAAAGGCAACACCCTTTCACGCGGCAGCGGCTTTTTTGTCGCGAGCGATAAAGTCATCACTAACCGCCACGTCATCGAAAAATCGAGCCGCGCCGAGATTCATCTTTTCAACGGCAAAAAGTTTCCTGTCAAAGGCGTGCTCGCGATTGACGGCGAAGGTGATTTGGCGCTGCTGCAAGTTGATGTTCCGGTGGGAACGGCGGTTCCGCTTCAGATTATGCAGCGCGTACCGCTCGAAGGCGAATCAATCGTTGTCATCGGTAATCCGTACGGTTTGGAAGGCTCGGTCTCGAACGGGATCGTTTCCGCCGTCCGCGAGATTTCCGGTTACGGCAAAATAATCCAGATCACCGCGCCGATTTCGCCCGGCTCATCCGGCTCGCCCGTCGTCAATATGCTCGGACAAGTCATCGGCATCGCGACGCTCCAAGCCGCCGAAGGTCAGAGTTTGAATTTTGCCGTCCCGAGTGAGAGAATCGCCCAATTAAAAATCGGCGAACTGCAAACTTTTTCGACGCTGACCAGCGAAACGCAGAAAAATAAACGCTCCGCCGCGCAGAGTTATTACTCGCAAGGTTTGGCGCAATTATCGCGCGACGATTATGTGCGCGCCGCCCAGTTTTTTGAAAAAGCGACGGAAACCGACCCTAATTACGCCGAAGCGTGGTATCAGGCGGGATTTTCCTACGGAATGATGGGGCGGCATCAGGAAGCCTTAAAAGCCTCGCGGCAAGCGGCCCGCCTGCGTCCCGAATGGGCGGCGACTTTTATCAATATCGGCGCGTCGAGCTTTGCTTTGAAGGAATACAAAGACGCGGCGGATGCTTACCGGCAAGCTACCAAACTCGACACCGACAACGCTGACGCGCAATACGCGCTCGGTTTATCACTCGGCAAATTAAACCGCACGGACGAAGAAATTCTCGCCTACAAACGCGCCGTCGCGCTCAAACCCGATTACGCCAATGCTTTTGAGCAGCTCGGCGCGGCGTATTTCAAACAAAAACGCTACACCGATTCGCTCGCGGCATTTGAACAGCTAAAAACCTATAAACCCGACGCGAAAACCTACAATTATTTGGGGGAAAGTTATTTGGAAACCGGCAAAACCGCAGAAGCCGTCGAAGCCTTTAACAACGCGGTCGCCTACAATCCCGACTTTGAGAAAGCGCGCTACAATCTCGGCCGGGCTTACTTAAAACTCGGCGACCGCGATTCGGCAAGCGTCCAATACGAAATCCTCCGCAGCGCAAAATCCGATTGGGCGGATAAACTTTACGTGCTTTTGAATCCTTAAGAAATCACTTTTAATCATTCAATCGGCGGATCGTTTTCGTCTGCGGGTTGCCCCTGTTTGTCCGCGCCAAGGATGACCCCGCTAACATTAATATAAAACGACCTTGTGCCGGTTACGCCATAATTTATAGGTGTCGCCTTTAAACTGAAGAAAGCCGGAACGCCCGGAATTTGGTCAACGGTTTGCAGCGTAAAAGTATAGCCGTGATTGGTTCCGCTTGCTGTTCTGGAATTAATCAAACCAGTCGCGAGAAGCTGAGAAAAACTGCCGTAATTGCCATATCCGGCCGTTGCTTGATAAGTCGTTTCCGCGCCGTGAAATGTCCTCAAATCGAAAATCACGCATCTTTCATTGGCAAAAAATCCGAATGAAGCGCAATCGTCAATTATCGGGTCGTTGGCATTGGCAACACCGCCGGTTTTATCATCGCCGCGCATTTCGCCGCTTTCGTCAATGTAAAACGAACGGCGACCCGATTTCGGGTAATTTCGCGGAGTCGCGGTCAGATAAAATCTGGCGGCCATTGTGGCAGTCGGATTTGTTTTTGAAAGAACGAAATGATACCCGTATTTTTCGCCGCTTGCCAAAATCGAATCTATAAAAGTTACCTGCTGTAACTCTGCCAAAGTGCCGTATAATCCGGCTCCCGTCGTCGCTTGGAAAGTGGCTTCTGCGGAATGAATTAGACGAACAGACCCGACCACAAATCTTTCGCCGAAATCATGCGGATTACTTGTCTGCGCCTTTATTTCTCCGGCAAATGCTATTTGGAATAAAGCTAAAAGTATTGACAAAACCAACAGATTTTTTTTTGACATATTAAATTTGGAAGAACTCGGAGTTGAAGTTTATCAGCCAGCTAATGCAAGTTTAACAAAATTTATTTATGTTAGGCAATATTTTATTGCCTTAATTCCTGTATCAGCGCCGTCAAAAAATTACCATGAAAGATTTTGCTGTTCGGCGGTTCATTGTGTAGTTCGCAGGAAAATGTTGCCGTTACAGGCAGATTTCGGCGGAAAATCGAGTTGCGGTAATTTTGTTTCACCGCCAAGGCACAAAAAACGCGAAGATTTTATATATTTTTTACTTTGTGTTCTTGGTGTCCTGGTGATGAAATTCGTTTTCAAACTTTCGATTTATTAAACTTGCGACAAAGCCTGCGCCGAAACCGTTGTCAATATTGACGACGGTCACATTTGAAGCGCACGAATTGAGCATTCCGAGAAGGGCGGCGATGCCGCCGAAACTCGCGCCGTAGCCAATTGAGGTCGGGACGGCAATTACCGGAACTTTAACGAGTCCGCCGACGACCGACGGCAGTGCACCTTCCATTCCGGCGACGACCACGACGACCCGCGAGTTTTGCAGTATTTCACGTTCAGACAAAATCCGGTGAATTCCCGCGACGCCCGCGTCCCAGATTCTTTTGACTCGATTGCCCATCGTTTCGGCGGTCAAAGCGGCTTCTTCGGCGACGGGAATATCACTTGTGCCGGCGGTCACAATGGCAATTTCGCCCGCGCCAAGCTCGGTTTTATCACGAAAGACACGGATAATTTTCGCGTCTTCGTGCCATTCGGATTCATTAAAAACGTTGCGGATGTCACCGTAAACTTCCGGCGTCGTGCGGGTTATCAAAACATTCGGCGCCCGCGCCACAAGTTTTTCAAAAATCCCGAGAATCTGTTCTTTCTTTTTGCCCTGCCCGAAGATCACCTCGGGGAAACCTTGCCGGACGGCGCGTGAATGATCAACCCGCGCATAGCCGATATTCTCGTAAGATAAGTTTTTCAGTTTATCGGTTGCTTCCGCCGTCGAAAGATTTCCGCTTGAATGCGCCTGCAATATTTCTTTAATATCCTTTGAATTCATATTTCCAGTGTATTCAATTGCACAACTTACGGCAAAATCGCTTTAAAACGAAAAAAGCGGCGAAACGCTTCGCCACGACCTTAAAGAAGACATCAGAACAATTACAAATCAGACCAGCAAGCCAACGTATTTCCAAGCCCAACACAATTTCACAAATGCCCACGAAACGGCGTGGTGGCTGACCAAATTTAATAAAACCTCGTTTTCCAAAATTCTCTGACTCATTACTTAACTCCGTTTTATACAACAGCAAATTCGATGCTATTAGTTTTTTAGATTCCTTTTTAAGCGAAAAAAAATTCCGCCTTCATTGATTAACGCGCTTTTTTTTGTATTTTAGTATCAAACAAAGAACAAAATTTTGAGTGCCAAAATGCCTCAAAATGGTTCATTTTGAATGTTTTCAATTGAAACAATCAATAATTGGCATAAAATATGGCAAAAGTGTAAAGTTATTTTTATATGGAATTGACAGTCGCAATCACGGGCGCGTCCGGCACGATTTACGCCTTTCGCACCTTGCAATTATTGGCGGCAAGCGGCGCGGTAGAAACGATAAATCTGGTTATGTCCGGCACTTCGGCGACCGTCGCACAGGTCGAAATGGGAGTCAATCTGAAAGATGCGAACGCCGAAAAGATCAATGAATGGCTCGGTTTTCCGAAAGATTCAAAAATTATCCGCTTTTGGCGGCTGGATAATCTCGCGGCAAAGCCATCGTCAGGTTCAAACAAACAAGCCGGAATGATCATCGTCCCGTGTTCGATGGGAACTTTGGGAGCGATTGCGACGGGCGCGGGAACAAATCTGATTCACCGGGCGGCGGACGTTTGTTTGAAAGAAGGTCGCCAGCTTGTGATCGTGCCGCGCGAAACGCCGTATAACGCGATTCATCTCGAAAATATGCTCAAACTCGCCCGCGCCGGCGCGAGAATTTTGCCCGCCAGTCCCGGATTTTATCATCGCCCGAAAACGATCGAAGAGCTCGTCGAGCATTTGTGTTTTCGGATTTTAGACCAGTTCGACATTCCGCATTCGTCCAAATCGCAATGGACGGGTGAGGAAGTGAAAGAATAATCAGTATCGTGAGCGGTCGCGAACACGCTTGTTTATCGAAAATCCTAAAATTGAAACAAACTCGCTTCCGCTCGCAACACCGATTATTCTCCGATAATAAGTATGTCAGATACAATCAATAGATTTTCGAATCGCGTCGAAAATTACGTCAAATATCGCCCCGGTTATCCGCCGGAAATTTTGGATTTGTTCGCGGCAGAAATGAATCTGCAAACCAATTCCACGCTCGCCGACATCGGTTCGGGAACGGGAATTTCGGCAAAACTTTTTCTTGAAAATGGGAACGTAGTATTCGGCGTTGAACCGAATGAGCCGATGCGGAAGGCAGCGGAAGAGTTTTTGCGCCGCTTTCCGCATTTTCAAAGCGTTGACGGAACCGCTGAAAACACGCATTTACCGGACAATTCGGTTGATTTCGTGATCGCGGCGCAGGCTTTTCACTGGTTTGATAAAAATAAAACACGGGCGGAGTTCAAACGCATTTTGCGCGAAAACGGTTTTGTCGCTTTGCTCTGGAATGAACGTCAACTTGATTCAAACGCCTTTTTGCGCAATTATGAAGAACTCTTAAAAAAATTCGGCACGGACTATGCAAAAGTCCGTCACGATAAGATTGATAAAGAAATTTTGAAAGATTTTTTTCAAAGCGAATTTCGGTCAAAAACCTATCAAAACGCGCAAGTGCTTGATTTTGAAGGATTAAAAGGCAGATTGCTGTCGTCGTCTTATATGCCGTCGGAAAACGATTCGCGTTTTGAGCCGATGAATGCTGAACTTCGATGTCTCTTTGAGAAATACGCCGAAAGCGGTAAAATACAACTTTTGTATAACACAAACATTTTTTACACTCGATTATAATATGAACGCAAACCCTGAATTAAAACCTGAAGTCAGAACAATTACTGTGGCCCACTCGCCCGACTCCGACGATGCTTTTATGTTTTACGGCTTGGCGACCAACAAGCTCGAAACCGAAGGATTAAAATTTGTCCACACCTTAAAAGATATTCAATCGTTAAACGAAGACGCGAAAAACGGTGTATTTGATGTCACGGCGATAAGTTTTCATGCTTACGCTTATATTTCGGATAAATATGCCTTGCTTCCGCACGGCGCAAGCATTGGCGACAAATACGGCCCGATTCTGGTTTCAAAAGAACAATACAAACCCGAAGATATTCCGAATCTGAAAATCGCTATTCCGGGCGAATTGACAAGCGCATTTCTCGCTTTGAAAATTTATAATCCCGATTTTGAATACGTGGTTGTGCCGTTTGATGAAATTATTGACGAAATTCAGCGCGGCAAGGTTGACGCGGGACTTTTAATTCACGAGGGACAGCTTTTTTACAAGCAAATGGGTTTGAGCAAAATTCTTGACCTTGGCGAATGGTGGTTTGAGCGGACAGGTTTGCCGCTGCCGATGGGCGGAAACGCGATCCGGCGTGATTTAGGCGAAGAATTGATGAAAAAAGTTTCCAAACATCTTCATCAAAGCATTGTTTATTCGATGGAAAACCGCGAAGACGCGCTTGCTTACGCAATGCAGTTTGCCCGCGAAATGCCGCCCGAACTGGCTGACCGCTTTGTTGCAATGTGGGTCAATGACTTGACGC
>JBDTZT010000592.1:0-3339 GCA_040005005.1 Actinomycetota bacterium | reverse complement strand
GAATACGTCATCAACCAGAGAAACTGCGACAGCCAAAAATAGATATTCTTCTTAAAAAACAAAAGCAAAAACCGACTCGCGAAGAGCAAAGCGAGGAACATTTGAAGCGTCAATTCATTGGTCAAGTCCCGCCACAATTGCGGCGAGACTTCGCCTTTAAATGAATGATTAAGCATTACCGATTGCACAAAACTGATAAGCAGGATAAGCGCGACGCAAAAAGAAAAAAGCTGTGTGAGAAACTTTGTCACCCGAAAAGTTTCGACATACTTGTCTATCCATTTTATAAAAGCTTTCTTCATAATTATTTTTTAACTCAAACAATCACCGGTAATTCTACAATAAATTTCGCGCCGCGCGGAGAATTATTGACGGCTTTAATGCGTCCGTGATGTTCAGAAACGATTCTTTGAACGATCGCCAACCCGAGACCGGTGCCGCGGCCTTTGGTCGAAAAATAGGGCTGGAAAAGTTTCTGGAAATCTGACGGCGTGATTCCATTGCCATTGTCGCTAATTTCGGCGACGATCAGATCACGCGCTTTGTCGTAAAAGGTTTTGAGGGTAATTCGTTTGTCCTGCTGCTCACGGTCGAAAGCCTCCGCCGCGTTTTCGATGAGATTGACAAAAACGCGTTTTAATTGTTCTTCGTCAATCATCGCGCTTGGCAGATTTTCGGCTAAATCCAGTTCAATCAGCGCGTCGCGGTCTTCGTAAAGGACGGCGGATTGCCGGATAATTTCGTTCAGATTGCCGCTTTCGAGCTTCACATTCGGCAGCCGCGCAAAGCGTGAAAATTCGTCAACCATTGCTTTCAGGCTCTGCACTTCGCGCAAAATCGTTTCCGTTCCTTCTTTAATGACTTTCGCGGTTTGCTCGTCCGCTTTCGGCTGCGGGTCGTTGGCTTTGGTCGTGAAAACTTCCAGAAAACTCTGGACTTTTGACTTTGGACTCTGAACTGAATTAAAGCGTTTCGCAATTCTTTCGGCTGAAAGCTGGATCGGGGTCAGCGGATTTTTGATTTCGTGCGCCATTCGCCGCGCCACTTCCTGCCACGCCGAAGCGCGCTGCGCCGTGATGAGTTCCGATAAATCTTCAATGACGAGCACCACGCCGCTCGCTTCGCCAAATGAGCGCGGCAAGGCAGTCGCCGTCAAAGCGACGGGCAAACTTATATTTGTTTCCGTGCTTCCATCGGCATTTTCACGCTGCAGAACGGTTTGTTCGCTCGCTTGCCCGATGCGTTTAGCGCGATTTAAAAGCCTTTCCAGAACGAGGCGATTTTCTTCCGTGACGAGTTTTGAAAGTTCAAATCCGTCAAAATTCGCATCTTCAAGTCGCAGCATCTGAACGGCGGCTTTGTTGATCGTCGTGACTTTATTGCTTGAATCAAATGAAATTACGCCGGTCGGAAGCGATTGCAAAACTGTTTCGATATATCTTTGCCGTTCGCTTAATTCCGCCGAATTTTCTTCGAGTTTGGCGGACATTTGGTTAAACGATTCGACCAGCAGAGCGAGTTCGTCTTCCGCCAAAACCTCGACGCGATGACCGAAATTTCCCTGCGCGATCTCGTCCGCGCCTTCCGCCAGAGCCTTGATCGGCACGGTCAAACCGCGGGCAATATAAAGTGCCGTCCAGCTTGATGCGAAAATAAGCAGAAACGTCAAAACGCCAAGTGTCGAAAGTCCGATTTGACGAACTGTAACCTGTTTTTTCTTCAAATCTTCAAACTCGTTGAGCGAATTATCAACCAACTGGCTGACATTTTCTTCGGCATAGAGATCGGGAATGATTATCAGTTTTCGGCCATCGGAAAATGAAGCAAGCGCAGCATCAAATCCGCGGCTGTCGAGTAAAACGGGTTCGTCAACGCGTCCATTTCTGACTAATTCGAGCA
The DNA here is from genome assembly GCA_040005005.1 of Actinomycetota bacterium. Taxonomy (GTDB): domain Bacteria; phylum Acidobacteriota; class Blastocatellia; order Pyrinomonadales; family Pyrinomonadaceae; genus JAFDVJ01. The sequence continues at coordinate 1,440 of JBDTZT010000592.1, read as the reverse complement.
ATTTATCGGCTTCGGTTTTTTCTTCCGGGCTGAGTTTTTTTTCGTAGAACGCAATCGTCTTATTCATTTTGGAAAGGATTTCGATATGCGTTAAGTTTCCCGCTTCGGCAATGCCCTGCAAATCTTCGTTCGTCAGATCGCGTTTATCCAAGCTGACGGCGAGCATTTGCGTCGTTTGGCTCAGTTTTTCGGCTTGCGATTTGATCGCCTGATTCTGCACTTCGCGGGCTTCGCGGATGACGTTTTCGGGAATTGTCGTGAACCATCGTTCAAGCGCCCGGTTCATAAAAAGATACGAAAAACCCGCCATCGCGATAATCGGCAAAATGCTGACCGCGAAAAAATAAAGCCACAGACGCGTTTTGATCTTTGCGCCGAGCTGAAAGGCACGGCGTTCGCGCATCAGTTTAGTTAAATTTCGGAGCAGAATAAAACCGAAGATCACGAACGCAAAGAAATTGAGCGACGAAAGCGCGTAAAGCAGCAGCGTGTCGCCCGCCGTTTCGATCGTAAAGGTTTTCCAGAGATTCGACGATTGCAGCAAGATCAGAAACGTCAGCAGCAGCAAAACCGTCACGCCCAAAAGCCAAGGCAATTTGCGTTTCGCTGCGATTTGTTGCGGCTCCTTCATTTTTGCAATTTTAACACAGATTTATGTGCCGTTGTCGGTGGCGGTTAATTCGGCTAAACTCATATCAATTTATGAATCTTAAAACCATCTTTTTCAACGAATTCGGACGGCTCAGAAGCGGCTTGCGATTCACGATTTTTTTGATCTCATATTTTTTTTCCGCTTATTTTATCCTAACCGGAACTCTCGCATTTCTCTCGACTTTGCCAATTGGTTTAACCCAAACGAGTTTGCTTGCCTTCCTCTTGCCATTCGGAATTTTTTCCGCCGTGGCAATATTTTTCGGCTGGCTTTACGGCAAGGTTTTTGAAGATTTGCCGTTTCGCGCTCTCGGCTGTTGGTTCACTAAAAACTGGTTTAAAGATTTGATTTTTGGCTTGGTAATCGGCGCCATTTCGATAGGGTTTGCCGCCCTTATTACGTTTATTTTCGGTGGCTTGAGTTTTCATTTCAACCGTTCGGCGGGAACTGCGCCGATTCTTTTGACACTTTCCATAACACTTCTGATTTTTATTGTCGCGGCAGTCAGCGAAGAAACACTTTTTCGCGGATATTTGCTTCAAACAACGTCGCGGGCAAATCTTTTTTGGGTCGGCGCGATTTTAACCTCATTTTTATTCGCCACCGCACATAAAGATAATCCGGGCGCGACCAATCTTTCATTGTTCAATACATTTCTGGCGGGAATCTGGCTGGCCATTGCCTATTGGAAAACGCGGAATTTGTGGTTTCCCTTTGGAATTCATCTGATGTGGAACTGGATTCAAGGCTCGGTTTTCGGAATAAATGTCAGCGGTTTGGGCGAATTG
>JBDTZT010000591.1:0-3341 GCA_040005005.1 Actinomycetota bacterium | reverse complement strand
ATCTGATTCGTCACGGTTTCCGCAACTTTGAGATATTCGGCGACAAGCGAAAAGGTTTGTTTGAGCAAATCCAAATCGCGCACATACAGCACTGACAGATCAAACGGCGTGAAAAGCCATTTGTGCGGATTCGTAACGATCGAATCGGCGCGTTCCCAGCCTTTAAAGTAATGCTGAAATTCGGGAATGATCGCCGCGCTTCCGGCATACGCCGTGTCAACGTGAAGCCAGAGATTATTTCGCTCGCATATATCGGCAACCCGTTCGACATTATCAACGCTCGAACTCGAAGTTGTGCCGATCGTCGGAATCACGCAAAACGGTAAATATCCGGCAGTTTTGTCGTCTTGAATCGCTTCGCGCAATTTTTCAATGTCTATTTCAAAGCGTTCGTTGGTTGGGATTTTCACTAAAGATTTTTGTCCAAGCCCAAGCAAAATCACGGCTTTGTCAATTGAATTATGCGTTTGTTCCGAGCAGTAAACTCTCAAGAGAGGCAAATCCGTGCGGCCGCTCATCCCAAGCTCGCGAATGCCAAGATTTAATTTTTCACGCGCCATCGCAATCGCGTGCAGTGTGGAAATCGAAGCCGTGTCGTAAATAATTCCTTTAAAATCTTCGGGCAAATTCATCATTTGCCGAAGCCAATCAAGCACGACCGGTTCAAGTTCGGTCGAAGCGGGCGAAGTGCGCCAGAGCATCGCCTTCATGTCGAACGCGGCGGCAAGCATTTCGCCGAAAACGCCGACCGAGCTCGTCGAAGTCGAAAAAAGTCCGTGAAAATTCGGATGATTCCAATGCGTCACGGCGGGCAGAATCAATTTTTCGACATCGGCAAAAATATCGCCGAAATCTTCGCCTTTTTCAGGCGCAATAGTCGGCAAAGCGTTTTTCAAATCGTTCGGCGCATTTTGCGAGAGAACGGGAAATGTTTCAATTCGCTCGAAATAACCGGCAATCCAATCCACAATTTCGTGCCCGAAACGGCGGAAATCTTCCGGTCGCATATCGCCTAAATTGTTTTTTTCAATTGTTTTCATAACAAAAATAGTCTGACTTAAAGAAATTCTAATCGAAACGAGTTCGACATACTAACCGAAAAGGGTATAATGCCTTTTTGTATAATTATTACGTAAAATTATAAAATGCTCTGAAAAACAAACTTTCCCGGCGTGGTTACGTAGTAAGACCGAGCAGAGCATAACAAATCAAACTAATCAAAAATTTTATCCGAGAGGTAGATATGAGCAGAATCTTTTTAGCTATTTGTGTAATAACTTCCATTTTCTTTTCCGCGGCTTGCGTCAATAAAGGCGGAACGGGTCAGAGCGGTCCGACGGGTGACACGATTAAAGTCGGTGTTTACGGCGATTTGACAGGCGCGACTTCGAGTTTCGGACAATCAACCAAAAATGGAATTCAACTTGCAGTTGACGAAATAAATGCGGCGGGAGGCGTGAACGGCAAGAAAATCGAGTTGGTCATCGAAGACGATCAAGGCCGGCCTGAACAAGCCAAAACGGTTGTTTCCAAATTAATCAATCAGGACAAAGTTATCGCCGTTCTCGGCGAAGTTGCTTCGACCAATAGTTTAGCCGCCGCGCCGGTCGCGCAGGAAGCGCGCATTCCGATGATTTCGCCTTCTTCGACCAATCCGAAAGTGACCGAAGTCGGCGATTATATTTCGCGCGTCTGTTTTATTGATCCGTTTCAAGGTTCGACGATGGCAAAATTTGCCGCAACCACTTTGAAAGCAAAAACTGCGGCAATTTTAGGTGACGTGAACTCGGATTACAGCAAAGGTTTGACGAAATTTTTTGAAGAAGAATTCATCAAACAAGGCGGAAAAATTCTTGCCAAAGAAGCCTATACGCAAACCGATCCCGACTTTAAAGGACAACTCACCAAAATCCGTGAACTGAAACCCGACGTGCTTTATGTTCCGGGTTATTACGGACAAGTCGGTATCATTGCCAAACAAGCGCGTGAACTCGGAATGGATATTCCGCTGCTCGGCGGCGACGGTTGGGATTCGCCCGAACTCTGGAAACTCGGCGGCGATGCACTGAAAAATGCGTATATTTCAAATCACTATTCAGCCGATAATCCGGCACCCGAAATTCAAAATTTCGTAAAGAATTATAAAGCGAAATTTAATGTCGTTCCCGATTCACTGGCGGCGCTGGCGTATGACGCAGCGAAAGTTTTGGCGGATGCGATCAAACACGCCGGCGGAACTGACAGCACACAACTGAAAGATGCGATCAACGCAACGAAAGATTTCGCCGGCGTGACCGGAACAATCACGCTTGACGGATCGCGCAATGCCGTTAAACCCGCAGTCGTGCTGGCACTTGACCCGGCCCAGAGCAAATTCACCTTTAAGGAAACGATTTTCCCCGAAGGTATGAAGCCGCCTGAAGCTTCAACAACGACGGCAAATACTTCATCAAACACAACAACATCGAATACCGCCGCAAATTCGGCGGCTAACACCAACGCAACGAAATAAGTCGAGAGTTAAGAGTCGAGAGTCGAGAGTTTGAATTGTTTCGACTCTTAACTTTCGACTCTTGACTCTTGACTGCAAACTTTTATGGACACTTTTGTTCAGCAGCTTATCAACGGTCTGACCATCGGCTCGATCTACGCGCTGATCGCGCTCGGCTATACGATGGTTTACGGCATTTTGCGCCTGATAAATTTTGCTCACGGCGATATTTATATGGTCGGCGCATACGCCGGATTTTTCCTGGCCACCGCGCTCGGTTTTGCCGCTAATCCCTCAGCCTTCGGTTTCGTCGTCACACTTCTCGGCTCGATGGCAATTGCCGCCGCCCTCGGAATGGCAATCGAGCGTTTCGCCTATCGTCCCGTGCGGAAATATTCAAAAATGACGACCCTGATCACGGCCATCGGAATGTCGTTGCTGATCGAATATCTTTTCGTTTTCCTCTTTGAAGGAAAACCGCGCTCTTTTCCGCAGCTTTTGCCGAACGAAAATATTACGCTTTTCGGCAACGCGACAATTTCGACTTCGCAGATTTTGATTTTTGCCGTTTCGATGTTGTTGATGATCATTTTGCAATACATCATCTACAAAACAAAAGTCGGTAAAGCGATGCGGGCCGTCTCGTTCAACCTGAATTCGGCGAAATTGATGGGCATCAATACTGATTTCGTGATTGCCTTTACGTTCGCGCTCGGTTCGGCACTCGCCGCGGCGGGCGGCGTTTTGACGGCGCAATACAATCCGAAAATCGAACCGCTGATGGGAATTATGACGGGCTTAAAAGCGTTCGTCGCGGCTGTTTTAGGCGGCATCGGAAACATTCCGGGCG
>JBDTZT010000051.1:0-11284 GCA_040005005.1 Actinomycetota bacterium | reverse complement strand
TTCCTGCGCGGTCAAAGCATTAAAAAGTGTAGATTTTCCGACGTTGGGCAAACCAACGATTCCAGCTTGTAACATATTAATTATTCAAAATTTAAGATTTAAGATTCAAAATCCTCAAACAACTGCTCAATTTAGAATTTGATATTTTTAATCCTAAATCAAAAACGATTATTTTAACTCTGAAAGCGGATTTTGCGAAATGATGCGTTGAAATATGTGAATTAAATAAAAAAATATAAATCGCGCGGCGCCGATCTTTCTGTCGGCGCCGCCAAAGATAATTGAACAGATTTTTAAAATCATCAACCTTTTAGGCAGAAAAATATGGAAAGTTATGGTCTGCCATAAAAAATCTGGTTATTTTGCACGTCTTTCGCCCGGTTTGATTTGAACAATGTTGAAGTTTTGCTATAAATGAGTGAATGATTTTGACCTTCCTGATAATTTTGCTGATAACTTGCGGCGGAACCGCTCTCTCGTATCTGTATGAAGCGGAAGATTCGCTGCTCGTGCGGCTGGCGGCTGGAAATGTTACGGGTTCAGCGATTTTTGCGACCAGCGGATTTTTATTCGCGTGTTTTTTCGGGCTTTCAACCGGAAGCGTTTTAATTTCTCTCGTGATTACGCTTTTACCAATCGCGCTGCTGGCGAGAAAAGATTTTCAGCGGCAGTTCAAAGCAAACTTAAACAAAGCACGCGGAAAATTGGACGGCGCAAACTTCAAAAAAGTTTTGAAGTTTGCGTATTACGCCGGCATCTTTTTCGTGCTTTGGTTTTTCTTTGAACGCGCGATGATCGAAACCGATGACGGAATTTTCACGGGCGGCTCGCAAAACTTGGGCGATTTGCCGTTTCATCTCGGCGCGATTTTTTCTTTTTCGGAAGGCAACAATTTTCCGCCCGAAAATCCATCGTTTGCCTTTGCCAAATTCACCTATCCTTTCTTGGCGGATTTCGTGACGGCGTGTTTTGTCAAAATCGGCGCGGGCGTTCGTGAAGCGATGCTCTTGCAGAATGTTTTCCTCGGGTTTTCGCTCGTCGTTTTGCTCGAAAAATTCACCTTAAAGCTAACCAATAATAAACTTGCGGGAAAAATCGCGCCGCTTCTTTTGCTTTTCAGCGGCGGACTCGGATTCATCTGGTTCTTCAAGGATTTTTGGCAAGGCACCCAATCGCTTTCCGCGTTTTTGTGGAAATTGCCGCAGGATTACACCATCGGCGAAAAATTCCGCTGGGGAAATTCGCTCGTCGTACTTTTTCTGACGCAGCGAAGTTTGCTTTTCGGAATGCCTCTGACGCTGATTGCGTTGACGAAAATCTGGGAAATCTTTTCAAGTGAAAAGGTGGAAAAGAAAACGTCCAAAAGTAAAAAAGAAATCGAATCATCCGAAAATGCATTTTCCATTTTCCATTTTCCATTTTCCATTTTTATCGTCGGTCTGCTTGCCGGAACGCTCGTCTTGATTCACGTGCATTCGCTGGCGACACTCTTTGTCGTCTGCTTTTTACTGTTTTTCTTTAGATTTGATAAATGGAAAGATTGGACTCTGTTTGCAGTCGGCGATTCGATCATCGCCGTTCCCGAACTTCTCTGGTCTTTGACGGGAAGCGCGACCAACCTAAGCAAATTTATTGACTGGCATTTCGGTTGGGATGCGGGCAAGCAAAATTTTGTCGCATTTTGGGCAAAAAACATCGGATTTTTCGCGCCGCTTTTGGTTACCGGACTGATTTTAATTTATTTGACGCGAAAAGATTCAGCCGAAGACACGCCAAAAATCAAAAGCCAAAAACCAAAAGCCGAAGACCTTTTAATCTTTTATTTGCCGTTTGCGCTTCTTTTTTTTGTCTGTAACATATTAAAGCTCGCCCCGTGGGAATGGGATAATATCAAAGTTTTGATTTACTGGTTTGTCGGTTCGCTGCCGTTTGTTGCGTTTGTTTTGGCGTGGGCTTGGGAGAAAAAAGCGGTTTTGAAAATTATCGCCGCCGTTTGTTTTGTGGTTTTGACACTTTCGGGTGCGCTCGATGTTTGGCGGACGATTTCGGGACAAATCAATTATAAGGTTTTCGATAAAGACGCGGTCAACATCGCCGAACTGATCAAACAAAAAACCGCGCCAAACGCTTTGTTTCTAAACGCGCCGACTTATAATTCGGCGGTTGTCCTCAGCGGCCGACGTTCACTGATGCGATACAGCGGGCATCTTTCGTCTTACGGGATTGATTACGAACCGCGTGAATCGGAAGTCAAAAGGATTTATGAAGGAACGGCTTTAGCTGATAAACTTTTGCAGAAAAATAATATCGAATATGTCATAATTTCGCCTGAAGAAATGTCGAACACCGAAGTCCGCGAAGAATTTTTTTACAAATTTCCGATTATCGCCGAAGCCGGTCAGTATAAAGTTTTTAAGGTCAAGAATTAAAACAAGATGGACACGGGATGAAGTAGAAAAAAATATTCGGCCAACTTAGCGGCTTTGCTTCTAAAGCGGGAAATTAATTTTGATAGATGACTAAAATATTAAATTGAGAGCGAAACTTTTCTCCCGCCAAGGCGCCAAGAAAATCATTATTTTCTACTGTCGTTTCAGATAAGTTTATTTATCCTTTTTGATTATTTGAATGATGAACGAAAAATTCCAAACCGAAGACCAAAAACCAAAAACCAAAGACCTGATTTGGCTAATCAGTTGCGTTTTAGTAACCGCCGTCGCATCATTCGTGCGTTTCTTTTGGCTGGATTTAAAACCGCTGCACCACGACGAAGGCGTCAACGGTTATTTTCTGACGACGCTTTTCCGCAACGGCGAATATAAATACGATCCGGCGAATTATCACGGTCCCGATCTTTATTACATCGCGCTCTTTTTCGCGAAAACTTTCGGTTTGAATACTTGGAGCATTCGCTCAAGCGTCGCGGTTTTCGGCGTTTTGACCGTTGTTTTGGCTTTCTTTCTGAAAAAATATATCGGCAAAATAGGAAGTCTCTGCGCCGCCTTGTTTCTCGCGCTGTCGCCTGGAATGGTTTATATTTCGCGCTATTTTATTCACGAGATCTTGTTTGTTTTTTTCAGTTTCGGGATTGCCCTTTCGATTTTGTTTTTTATCGAAAAACGCAAAGCGGGCATTTTGGCGATTGTGTGGACTTCCCTGCTGCTGCTGGTTTGTTTTCTGCCGTCCGCGCTCAATCTGGCAAATGTCATCGGCGGCGAAAATGAAACGGCGGTGTGGAGTTTGCGAATAGCTTTCTTTCTCGTCGAAGCGGGTTTGGTCTTTTTTGTTATCAAAATGCTGCTCGCCTGGAACGAAGGTCAGCCCGTTTATTTAATCTTGGCTTCGGCTTCGGCAGTTCTGCTTTTTGCGACGAAGGAAACGGCTTTTATCACTATCGGCACGATGGCGATTGCCTGCGTTTGCGTCTGGCTGTGGCGCAAAATTAATTCTGTCGAAGATTTTGCAAAAAATAAACTCTGGATTTTTATGACGTTCAATGTCCTCGTTTTGATTGGCGCGGCGGTTCAATATAAAAGATTAAAAGAAGGCTACAAAGTTTTGGCGGAGAATTTTTCATCGTCGAACGACGCGAATCAGAATTATCTTTTTTACACGATAATTGCGCTCGTTATTATCTCCGCCGTCACTTGGCTGACGTTTCTTTTCGTCAACCGCGGGCAGTCCGAAACCGAAATTTCCGAAGACGCGCAGCTGACCTGGACAAACTTTCGTGAAAAGCTGACGGCTTCAAACAACTGGGAAATCATCCTGGTTAAAAGCGCAATCGGCGCGGCAGCAATCTTTTTAACGTGGCTGTTTGTTCGCTATGCAATTGATTTATTGATTGCCTGGAAAGCGAACAAAACCCTGTCGTCAGCCCTCGATAAGATAATTTTAACGAAGGTGGATTTTTGGATTTTAACGGTCGCAGTTTTCCTTTTAGCCGTTGCCGTCGTCGTTTGGCTGGTGCGCAAACCGCCAAAATTTTCGACTGATCTTGTCTTGCTGATGCTGACGATGACGGTCGTTTTTCTTTATGTCGGCGCGCTGTTTTTCTCGTCGTTTTTTACTTATCCCGAAGGTTTAAAAGGCGCGTTTGAGGCTTATGCAATCTGGACCAAAACGGGCAGCACCGACCACACGCAAAACGGCAATTGGGCTTACGTGCGTTGGGGAATGATTATCGAATCGCCGATTCTGATTCTTTCCGCGCTCGGACTCCTGATTTCGCTTTATAAAACGCGCCATCGTTTGGCTATGTTCGCAGGGATTTGGGCCTTCGGACTTTTCGCGGCTTACACGCTGATTCCTTACAAAACGCCGTGGCTCGCGCTCTCGTTTTTGCTTCCGATGTGCATCATCGCGGGTTATGCCGTCAATGAATTGATTACGTCCAAAAATGCGGGTGCGAAAATCTTGGGCGGAATTTTGGCGGTTACGGCAACCTGTATTCTCGCCTTTCAAACCTACGATTTGAATTTCGTCCGCTACGACAACGACGCGCTGCCATATATTTACGCGCACACAAAACGCGGATTTCTTGATTTAATTAAACAAATCGAGCATTACGCCGACAAAAGCGGACAGGGAAAACAAGTGAAAATCGAAATCGTTTCGCCCGATTACTGGCCAATGCCGTGGTATATGAACGATTATCCGAACGCGATCTTTGAAGGCAAACCGGTTGACGCAACCACGGCGGAAATGATTGTCGCCAAAAAAGACGAGCAGGACGCGGAAGTCATTACGCGCTACGCGGCGCATTACAAATACGTCGGCGAATATCCGCTGCGTCCCGGCGTTGATCTGATTCTTCTGGTGCGAAATGATTTGGCGGACTTACCCGCGCAAGATATTTATTCGGTGATGGGCGAACCATTAACGATCACGCCAGATGAGCCGCCGGTCGTGCAAAAGGATTATCCGGTTGAAGATACGGAAAAGAAAAAGCCGAAGAAATAAAATGGTTCCAAGTATCAGGTTTCAAGTTAGATTCGTCTTTTAACCTGAAACATGGAACTTAAAAGCAGGTGTTGGCGATAGTGATAAAATTCGGACTGTCCTTCGAACCGTAATCTGCGCCGTACCAGAGTCTTAAATCTGCGGTGATTTTGTCAAAATCGGCCGCCGAATAATTCGGGTAGAGTTTTCGCCATTGCGGGCAGGCTTGTTTTTTGACGGTGCCGCGCACTGCCGCGCGAAAGCCGAAAAAATTTGCGTAGATTGACGGGTTATAGGCTTCGCTGAGATGATTCGAGATCAACGGTTTGAGCAAAGATTCGCGTAAATTCACGTTTTCGTTAAATTTCCAAATACCATCTTTCAAAATCAAAATCGGCGGACGCGTTTGGCCGTTAATGGTTATTTCCCGCGTCAAGCCTTGATAAAATTTCAGTCCGATAAAATTCGCCGCTAAATCGGCGTTGGAATAAACGCCTGAAACCCAAAAGCCGTAATAAGTTTTCTCGGTTATTCGGCCCCAATTGACGGCTTTGCGTAAGGCTTCGGCGGACGACAGTTTTTTCTCCTGGGCGTCTTCGACCATCCGGTAATAGGTGTAGCCTTGCTGGAAAATATGCGCGATCTTATCAATGCCGAACTCTCTGCCGAAGAGATTGACGGTTTCGCTAATGGTCAAATAATTGCTCGGAAACGTGCGGTAGATTGACTTGCCGAAAGACGTTTTGTAACGGGCGGGCTGCGCCTTGAACTTGTGCGATTTCATCCAACTGTCGGAATTGGTAAAAGGCGGAATTCCGCCGCCGAGCGGTTTAAAGACTTCTCTCGCCATCGCTTCTTCCGAACGCAGACCGGCGAGTTCGGCGCGTTCCTGTTCCGCCGAATTGCAACCTGTTTTTTTAGAATTCAGTTCCAAACAAGATTGATGAACGGCAATTTCGGCGTTTAGTTTATTGATTGCTTTGCGCAAATTTCCCTCGACATAATCGGAAACCTCCTCACCGATGTCGGCCAGCGGCACGGGCGGCAGATTATACTGGTCGGTTTCAAAAGCAAACACGGCAAAGTGCGGCATCAGCAAAATAGTGCATAAAAAAATGACGGCAATTTTCGGTACTTTCATCAAAAACATATTTTATCACACGAAAAAACACGAAGCGTTTTAATCTTAAACTTTAATAAAAATGCGTTTTCGGTAAAGCAGCCACATTAAAAAAAGCCAGATCAAAACAAATGAAACGGCGTAGAGCAACGAGGCATTAAGCGACGCGGCAAGCGAAAGAAAAGCGTAGTTAAAGATAGCTTCCTGCAAAGAGATCGTTGTGTCGGACGGCGCGGACAGTTCAAATAAATTCAAGATCGCCGCCATAAGGGACGAACCGACGTAAAGAGCAATGGCGTTCGAGCCGAAAATCACGAACGGCTTCGACCATTTCCGATAGCCTTTAATATCAATCAGCCAGTAGCAAAAGCCTAATAAACATAAGGCCAAACCAACCGTATAAACCGCGTAGGAACTTGTCCAGAGAGTTTTATTGAGCGGAAACCAAAAACTCCAAATCCAGCCGGTGACGCTCAAAACCGCGCCGCAGAAAAAGATTCCCGCGACCTTTTCGAAATCTTCCCGTCTGCTTCGCAGCCAATGCCCGGTTAAAATGCCGGCCAAAGTCGTCGCAATTGCCGGAAACGTCGAAAGAATTCCTTCGGGGTCATAAACCTTCGATTGATTCCAGAGGTGATTTTCGGTCAAAACGCGGCGGTCAATATATGCCGCGAGATTACAAGCCTTGTCGCTCAAACTCGTAATTTCACAACCCGGCACATTGGCCAAAGTCATTAATGCCCAGTAGATAATTAAAAGCGCGGCGGCGATAATCACCTGCCTTTTCCAATTCGTGTGCAGAAAAATCAACGCGGAAAACAGATAACAAACAGCGATGCGCTGCAAAACGCCCGGCAGCCGGACGGTTAACGGATCAAACCATTCAGCTTTCCAGATATTATAAAGCGGGAAAATTTGCAGAAATATACCGAGCGCAAAAATTATTACGGCGCGTTTGAAAACTTTTGGATAAATTTCACGATTGGGGTTGTCCGTGGCGACTTGTTTACCGAGCGCGAAAGTGATCGAAACGCCGACGATAAAAAGAAAAAACGGGAAGATCAGATCGGTCGCCGTAACTCCGTTCCATTCGGCGTGTTCGAGCGGCGCGTAAACCGCGCTCCACGTTCCCGGATCATTGACCAGAACCATTCCCGCAATGGTAATCCCCCGAAAAACATCGAGCGAGAGCATTCGCGTCTGAGATGGCGGTTCGGAAATTTCTTCCGTTGCCGAATCTTTCTTTCCAAAATTCAGCCGACCGAGCCAGAATCCGCCGAGGATTGCGGCGAAGACAAAAAGTTCGACGACGTAGCGCGGTTCGGGATTTTCGATGGTCGAAAAAAAAGCAATCCGCGGAAGCGTCATAAGAGCAAGCAAAACTAGCCAGCGCACTGAATTTTTCTGACGATTGCGCCACCGGAAAACTGCGCCGCCAAGAGCCAGCAAAGTGTAAAGCCACATTACAAAAGTAAAAATCGGCAGCCAGATTTGCTGATTTTCGTCGTAATCCAAGTCTTTAACGGGCGACAATTGACCGCCGAAAGAGTAATAAAGCGAATGCGAATCGAACCACATCGCAGCGGCGCGTTTGGCGGGTAAAAACAAATAGTAACGAAGCGGTGAGCGGTCAATTCTCGCCTCGGCAAGCGGCGCAAATCCGGCGTCAATTTCGGGTGTCATCTTGACGATGTGGGGCACGTCTTCGTCCTCATCGTCTTCATCGCTGTCGTCTGCGTCAGTTTGGTTGTCATTATTTTTGTCGTCTGAATCTGCGCTGTCGTCGGAAGAATCATCGCTTTTGCCGTCATCGGAATCTGCCTTGTCATCCGAATTATCGTCGCTCTCATCAGATTTCGCGGCATCTTCTTCTTCGCTTCCCGGCGGATGGTTGTATTGCTCCAAAAGTTCCGTCACACGCGTGCGTTCTTCGTCGGAATCAAACGCCGAGGCGGGAATTTTCTTGACGGAAATGCGTTTTTCGCCCAGATTCCAGAGCATCGGTTCGATAAAGTGTGATTCGTCAATCCAGGTTCGAAGCCAGCGGTCATAATTATGCGGAACAAATTCGCCGGGCATTTCGGCGTGCGCCGGCGCCAGCGGCTGAAAAAGCCCGAAAATGCGGTAATTGCGAATTGTCCAGGGCGCCAGCACTAAAATGAAGGCGAGCGAGAAAACAATGCCTTGCCAACCGGCTTGAAACAATCTTTTAATGAATTTCGGCGCATCTTCCGAACGCTGAAACAAACCTGAAATAACCAGTGTGAGACCGATTCCAGCGGCGAATAAACCGCTGTCGGGACGAAGCATCACCGCCGCGCCCGCCAAAATTCCGGTCAAAAACCACAATAATAAAGATTTTTTTGCGCTCTGTGATTTAAGCGCGAGAGTTGCCGTCAGTGTCATCAACGCCATCAGAAAAGTCGTCAAAGTTTCAGTCAGCAGCGTCGCGGCATAGATCACGATGAACGGGCATAACGAAATTAAAACAAATGTCCAGATCGCATTGCGGCGTTTCCTTTCTTCATCTTCCGTCCAGAGCCAGGCGATCAACGCCGCGATAATGCAAGTGGCGGTATCAATCACGGCTTGGACAAGGCGGACTGCCGTGTCGTTTCCGTGTCCGAAGATTGAATAAACGGCGGCGATGAAAAGCGGATAACCCGGCAGACGAATCAGGGTCGGATCAAAAGGCGGTTCGGCGGCGAGCGAAAAAACATCGTGTTCCAGTAAATTCAGCGCCAGCCCGGAATAAATTTTGCCATCGCCGGGCTCGTCCGTGGCGAGAAAATAAGCGATGCATATTCGTGAGGCGAGCGTCAAAAGAATTAAGACCGCGACCAAAATTACCGGCTGCCATTTAAACTCTTGTAATTTCTCTAACACAGCTTTAATCGTCTGACACTCCGCGTATAATAGTTCAAATTTACTTCAAAGAAACCAAGGTAATCAAACGAATTTTGTGATCTGAAGGAAAAACTTCGTCATCTTTACAAATATTCCGGTATTTACAAAACTATTTTTATATGGCGAAAATGCGCAATTTACCGTTTCGCCACATAAAATTTGTCAAAAGACTTTGTTTACAGGGTAATTTCCGGTGTTTTTTCGGCATACTCTTTGCTTTCGATTTGGTCTTTCGATTGAAATGCTTGAAAAGCAGACATTATTTTGCCAGGGAGGATAGAATTTTGAAAAAGAACTCTGAACTAAAAGAATCGGATTCCGAATCAATTGTCGCATCTGATTCAGACGATTATCACACGCCAGCGACGGTCGAGGAATTGACCCATACCAACATTAAAACAATTCTTCAGCTTGAAACCGCCGCTAAAGCAAACCAAACGACGACCGAACGGCTCGCCAAAATAATTGCCGATTTTTGCGGAAGTATGGTTTTCGTTTGGGTTCACGTTATTTGGTTCGGCGGTTGGATTCTTGCCAACGTCTTGCCGGGCGTTAAACATTTTGACGAGTTTCCGTTTACGTTTCTGACGCTCGTCGTTTCGCTCGAAGCGATTTTTCTTTCGACCTTTATTCTCATTAGTCAGAATCAGGAGACGCGGCTGGCGGAGCGCAACAATCATCTGGATTTGCAAATCAATCTGCTGACCGAGCAGGAAAACACGAAAATGCTTCAGATACTCTCACAAATCGCCAAGAAACTCGAGATTAAGATTGACGAAGACCCGACGATTCGTGTTTTGGAACAAGCCACGCGCCCCGAAAAATTAATTGAACAAATCGAGCAGGAGACCAGACAAAAAGAACCGGTAAAATTTAAAACAAATAGATAAATTAGCATCTTGAATCTTACGCCCAGCAGGTTTAGGATTTGTAAATGAACAATAACACCAAGCAGACTCCCGACCGCTGGGATCCCGAACCGCGCTGGCACGCGCTGATCGCGGTCGTGGCCGTCGGCGGTTTATACGCGGCATTGCCGTCCGAGCTGATCGTCGAACCGCGCTGGCTGTTCCCGTCAATTGTTTTCGCATTGCTCGTCCCGACCATTATCACCCACGCCAAAAACCATCATCACATGGACCGCATACTCGGCTTCACGCTCAGCAGTGTCCTCACGCTTGGAATGATCGCGTCGGTCGTGCTGCTGATCAAAGCACTGCCCGATAAGACGGAATCGGCAAGCCAGCTGTTAGTTTCCGCCGGTTTGCTCTGGTTCACGAATGTGCTGGTTTTCGCGCTCTGGTATTGGCGGCTTGACGCGGGCGGACCGCACCGGCGCGATAAAACGACGGGACATCAGGACGGCGCGTTTCTTTTTCCGCAAATGACAATGCCGCCCGAAGAAAAAACCAAGGCTAACCAGGACGATTGGTCGCCGAATTTTATTGATTATATGTTTCTTGCCTTTAACACCAGCACCGCGTTTTCGCCGACCGACGTTCCGGTGTTGGCGCGCTGGGCAAAAGTTTTGATGATGCTCCAATCCGTCATCTCACTAACCGTGCTGGCACTCTTAGCCGCCCGCGCCGTCAATATTTTTTAGGCAAAATTTGATTCCATGACCGCAATATAATGGTCAAGAGTTAAGGTTATTTATTGCGTTTTTTCTTCGGAAAATAATCAGGCTTCGGCTTCGGAATTTTACCGCCTTTCGGGACAAACCAAAATTCCAACCGTCGTTCATTGCCGTTCACATAACCGCCGTCAATTGCGACGATTTGCGAAGGTGAAAAACCGTTTTTGGACAATTCCTTTTGGGCGGCGCCAATCATTTTTTTGGCATAAGATTTTTTGTCCAAACTGCCACGCTTTCCCACAATTATCTTTCCGTTTTCGTCGCTTTCAAAATTGGTTTGAAGATACGCGATAATATACACCTTACTTTCAGGCGAATCTTTCAAAAAGCTTTTTAGAATGTTTATTGCAAATCTCGAATATTGTGCCGGAGAGCTATCCATAGCAACATACGTATCTTCGATAGAATCAAAAGCGATTTCCGGTGATTCAAAATAAGTATCATCAATAAAGGAGACATTTTCAAACAGAACCGTTTGTTTCGGAGTGATGAGATTTTCATTACAAGTTTCTACTTTATCATTTTCCCGCACGATAAAAAATCGCGTATAAATCGTTTCTTCATTCAAATTACAAAACTGTATTAAAAGTTTTTCCACCGGATACTTTCTGTTATTTTTCCAACCCGATTTTATCAATGAACCCAGAATATATGGAGAACCGAAATAATCTTTACTGCCG
>JBDTZT010000590.1:0-3346 GCA_040005005.1 Actinomycetota bacterium | reverse complement strand
GCCGAACAATTCGTTCTTGTCTGGCTTGAAAAAAATCAAGAAGTTTATCCATTAAAGTTAAAAACTAACATCTTTGATACCGTTTTTCTCGGCGTATTCACGTGCTTCTCTTTCGGTTTTGAAAACTTTATCAATATCATATTCAAACATTTTCATTTCGCCGCCGACCATCATCGGATACATCGGGCGCGCTGTCATTCCTTTATTAGGCGGGCAAAGATTCAAAAGGCAGATTTCCGTCTTCGATACCGAAGGATTGGTTTGCGTCACAGGATAACGCGTATTTCGAATAATTTTGCACGGTGGATTTTCGGAAGTCTGCGCCGTAATTTGACTACCGAAAATCTGATTAAGCATTGTGCCAAGGCGATAACCGGCGAGCGCAATTTGTTCTTCGGCGATGCCGAACGCCATTTTATTGTAATCTGCCGAAGGCATTTGATTGCGAATCAGTGTTTTCGGATAAAGTTTGGTAGAAGCGATTTTAAAACTTTCATTCTGCCAAATGTCAAATTTTCCGATTTCCAAACGGCTTTGCATTTTCGCGAGCGGATATTTTTTCATCATCGCATCGGCGATCGGCAAAAGATACTCGGCATCGCTCGCGTCGGCTTTGCGCGCAACGGTGCGGACGACAATCGAATCCCAATACCAATGCAGATTTTCCTGTTTGCCGCGCGGCGCGTCTTTTGGCGAAAGCGAAAAAGTATTTCCGCCCTGATCGCCTTTTGGTTCTTCGTCCGTCACTCTGCCCGAAGCGTGCAGAGGCTGGTGAACATCGCCCGCCAGATGCAGAATCCAAGCCAGTGCGATTGCTTTTTCGAAATCTTTGGCGGAACTATCTTTTAAAACTTTATCAAAGAAAAATAAGCGCTCGACGACATTTTCCTTATCATTCGGCATTTCGGGAAGCGTTTCGACTTTGCCGTCCGCTTCGCGCCAATATGTGTCGAAATAATGCCACGTTCCATGATGATACTTAAACCGGCTTTCATATTTTTTGTCGCGGATAATATCTGACCAGTAAGCGGCAAACATAAAATAATCGCGCTGTTTGGCAGCTTTTGAACGTGCGCCGATCGGATAAGTGGAGAAATCCGAATCCGTCGGAGTTGGATAAAGCGCGTTTAACTGTGAGTCTTCGGGCGCATTTAAAAGAATCTTGATGACTTTTTCACGCACTTCGGGCGACATTTGCTGCCAGGCAATATAAGCGACGAGTTTATGTCCTGAATCGTCCCAGGCGAAAGCATGAACGGCGAAAGCAAAAAGCAAAACACTCAAAAGTAAAAATTTTACGACCGATTTTTTCATCAAACAATCTCCTTGAATCTAATTTGAAGATTTTAGCGAAGTTAAGGAATTAACTAAAGGCGAAAGAGAGAAGTTTTACATTTCTCCGGCGTTTAGAGCGGAAAGGCAAAGTTTTTTTGAAATTTTTCATCAAATAAAGTGCAAAAGCATTTCGCGTTATCGTCTAAAAAACAGTTGCAAGCGCAAGGACAATTTACAAGGGAAGTTATAAAAATTTTATGGAAATGGTATTGGAACAAAATCGAATTGCTCAGTCGGTGATAAACAGAACCGATAAAGTTTTTGGTGAAAAAATCGGAATCATGGGCAAAATTTTCGGTTGCTGGCACAAAGAATTGAGCCGCCCGTTCACCAATCAAAATTCATCGTATCGCGCTTGTCTGCATTGCGGAGCAAAGAAACGATTTGATACGGACAACTTGAAAACCGTCGGACCGTTTTATTATCCCCCGACAATATCGCTTGAGATACATTAAGCGATAAAATAACCCCCGGCATCTCCCTTTGCCAAACTAACCCCCTAAAGCGCGGTTTCCAATAAAGCCGCGCTATTTTTATTTTCAGGTAAAATATTCACCGCAAAAAACCAAATCTGCGCGTCCCAAAATCATCATCTCGCCGTCGTCGCGCCAATTAATTTCAGTCGTTCCGCCTTCGGTGTGAACCGAAACTTGTCTTTCTGTTTTTCCCATAAGCGCGCTCAAAACCGCCGCGCCGCTCGAACAAGTTCCCGACGCGGAAGTCTCGCCCGCACCTCGTTCCCAGATTTTTAATTCGATGTTTTCTTTGTCCAAAACCTTGACGAAAACAATATTGGCGCGTTCGGGAAACTTTTCGTGCGTTTCCATCTTGCGCCCGACCTCGCGCCAATCAAAATTAAATTCCTCGACGAAAACACAGGCGACGGGATTTCCGACATTGACGCAGCTTACGGCAAATTCCTGACTATCAATTTTGATAGGTTGATTAATGACCGAATCAAGTTTTTCGTCCGCGACAAACGGAATTTCATCGCTCGAAAATTTTGGCTTGCCGATTTCCGCATCGAACCAATAATGACCATCCGCGATTTTTTCGGTCAAACGATAATTTTTCACGCCGCTTTTTGTTCGCAAACGCAGATTTTCGTTAGACCAAAGGTTTTTGTAAAAAGCGTAAGCGACGGCGCAGCGTGTTCCATTGCCTGAAAATCCGGCTTCGCTGCCGTCAGGATTAATGATGCGGCACGAAAAATTCGCGTTCTGTTCGCCCATTAATTTTTCCAAAATTACGATGCCGTCCGAGCCAACGCCGCGATTGCGATGACAGAATTGTTTGGTGAATTCGCCAACGTCGGAAAATTCGGCGAGCGCACTTGCTTCGATGACGACATAATCATTGCCGAAGCCGTGAAATTTGCAGAATTTTATTGGTTTCATTGCACTTTTTTGATGCCGGAAATGATTTCGGTCGGATGTTTGTATTCGATTACAAAATCAACCTTGTCGCCGACGGCCAAACCTTTCAGCAGAGCTTTATCTTTGACGTAAAATTCCATCTGCATCGCGGGCATCAAATCTTTGATGTCTTCGTGGTTGAGTTCGACCGAGCCGATTTCGTTATTGATTTTGGTGACCACGCCTTTGCCGGCATAGTTTCCGTCTTTCGGAATGGAAGCGGTCGGCACCGGAGAAACAGCCGTTTGTGCCGGTTTGATATTCTGCGGTTTTGTTTCCGAAACGCTTTTCTCACACGCGGAAAAGGCGAGCGGAAAAACCAAAAATAAAAGTATCAAGTTTTTTATTCTCATTGCTGTTTTCGCGCCGCCGGAATGATTTTCAGCGTTACTTTTTCCGTTCCGCGCATAACGACGATTTCGTATTCTTCGCCCGCTTTCATTTCACCGAGAACGAAAACGTAATCGGAAATATTGCGGATTTCGCGCCCGGCGAGTTTGACGATCTTATCGCCCGCTTTAACGCCGGCTTTGGCCGCCGGCGAATCGTCGCGCACGCCGTCGAGCATTAATCCGTCTTCTTTTCCTTCGGCATAA
>JBDTZT010000589.1:0-3358 GCA_040005005.1 Actinomycetota bacterium | reverse complement strand
TCCCAATCTTCGGGCTTTTTGATTGAGGCGACCGTTGCCGTTGCGTTCAATCTTTTATAGGTCCAAAAACACCAGCCGATTTGATTTTTATCAAGCAGAGATTTGAAAGTGGCAATCCATTCATCAGTATTTTCGCCCGATTCGCCCATCCAAATCGGTACCTTATATTTATTGCTGAAATCAACGTATTCCTGAACGGCTTGCTGATTTACGTCCACCCAATATTTATGAAAAGTGTAGGCAAGTTTTTTGTCAAAAGGCGCACCGAAAACCTTAAAATTGCTGTCCCATTGTGCGCCGCCTAAAAAGATTATGTGATTTTTATCCGTTTCTCTGATTGCCGAAACGATTTTACGGTAAAGCGGTTCGAGTTTCGGATTAAAATAATCCTTATCAAAATAATGAGCAATCGGTTCATTCAGCAAATCATACCCGAGAACGATTGTTTCATTTTTATAACGCGCCGCTAATTTCTGCCAGATCTTAACGGTTAGCTGTTGGTCTTCAACGCTTTCAAAAAGAAACGGATAGCCGAAACCGTCATCAATATTGTCGCCGGTCTGACCGCCGGGCGCGGCGTGCATATCGAGAATGACAAACAAACCTTCCTGTTTGCACCAATTTACAACCCTGTCCAGGAGTTCATAACCAACGCCTTCCAACCTTTGCGGACTTGTTTCCGAAACAAACAAGCGGTAGCTGAAAGGAACGCGGACGGAATTAAAGCCTGCCTTTTTGATAAATATAATATCTTCGCGGGTGATGTAGTTATTCTGAAATTCTTTCCAGAATTTCTTTGCTTCCGCTTCGCCGATAAGTTGATTGACGACCGTATAAATCAATCTGGGCGAATTGGCAGATTTGAACTCAAACATATAGCCTTCCGGCAAAAGCCAATTGCCAAGGTTGATACCCTTCAAAAAAAGAGTTTTCCCGTCCGAGCCAATAAACTCTTTTCCGCGGGTAGAAACAAATTTCGAAGGTGTTTGAGAATTTACCGAAAAACAAAACATCAGTAAAATCAAAACAATCCCGAGCGGAAATATTTTCTTTTTACCAAAACTCATAAAATTGATGATACCAATTTTCAGTATCCGGCACTTATTTTAGTTGGCAAATATCGAGAACATTCATATCCGTATAATCAAGATTTTCGCCGCCCATCGCCCAGATAAAACAATAATTCGACGTTCCCGCGCCCATATGGATTGACCACGGCGGCGAAACAACCGATTCGTCGCTGGCAATCACCAGATGCCGCATATTTTCAGGCTGTCCCATAAAATGCATAATTCGTTGATTTTCTTTCAAATCAAAATAAAAATAGACTTCCGAGCGGCGGTCGTGAAGGTGCGGCGGACAGGTATTCCAGACGCTTCCGGTTTTGAGCATCGTCAAACCCAAAAGCAATTGCGAAGATTGGCAAATTGCCGGCACAATATACTGAAAAACCGTTCGCTCGTTTGATGTTTCGGTCGAACCCAATTCAAGCGGAACGGCTTTTTCGATGGAAATATGTTTGACTTCAAAACGAGCGTGCGCCGGTGTTGAGGCGAGATAAAATTTCGCGGGACTTTCCGCTGTTTCCGATTCAAAAACGACTTCCGCACTGCCCATCGGAATATATAAACCGTCTTTGGGTTTGAGTTCAAATTTTTCGCCGTCAACCGTCACAAACCCAATGCCGCCGCCGACATTGACCGCGCCGAGTTCGCGCCGTTCGAGAAACGGTTTATCTTTCGCGGAAACAGGCTCTTGCTGGCGCGGCAAAGAAACGGTTTTGCTCACGGGCGCTGCTCCGCCGATGACAAAACGCTCGTAATGCAGATAGTTCAGGCGAATTTCATCGCCCGAAAAAAGGTCATTCAGCAAATAATTTTCGCGCAGTTTCTCGTTGGTGACACCATTTATAAAATCCGGATGCGTCGCGTAATAAGTTTTTTGATACATAATTTTTCTTCGGAAATTTTTGTCGTAAAATCAGTTTAACTTTTCGATAGGTTTGAATAGATTAAAATGCGCTCGTTTTTTGAAAACTGAGATTTCTTTAGCGGGTTAATCAAGTTAAAAAAGCAAAGGCGTATCTTTATCGCCGGTTTCCAATTTCGGAACGGACAGCATCATTTTTATAAATTTCTCGTCCGTGTATATTCGGGCGGCGCGGCGCATCAGCGGAAACATTTTTTCCTGTTCGAAAGGCTCGATTTGCTCGTATGTCCATTTTTTATTGCCGGCGAGAAATGGCTGCAAAAATTCAAACGCTTGGCGGATACCGCGTCCGTCGGTGGTTTGGAAATTCCACAAATCAACGCCCGTTTTTTCGCCGAGTTCCGCGAGCGAAACGAATCCTTCCAGATTCATCGTGCTGTAACTCCACGATTTTGTGCGTTCCAATTCCAACGGCTGCTTTCCGTCCGGTTCGATTTGTTTGGCGATTCGTTTTTGTTTCGCGGTTTCCAGAATATTTTTGGCGAAATCATTTTTCCCGACAAAAAGTGCAAAAGAGACAATCTGAACATCGTAAAAAGTGCCGTGATTGTTTTTCGCGTTACTTTCATCAATTCCGTTTTTGCTTGTCGTCAACCATTGCAGATATGTCGAAAACCACGCTTCGAGTCCTTTTTGATCATCTTTTGTCCAGGATTTTGAGCCTTCCAATAAACCGATTGAATCCACTACCCACGTCAAACCCCGCGTTTCGATAATGCCGATTCCGCGTCCCGTATTGACGCCCGGAATCGCTTGCGCGTATTCCAGATTCGGATTCATTTTTGTCTTCGCGTCGAGAAACCACATCCGCAAAATTTCGGCTGCTTTCGCCGCGTATTCTTCTTTGTTTGTAAAATAGAAAGCGACGGAAAGTTTCTCAACCGTGTCCGTCATTTTGTCCATTAAATCGTGGTCGGGATATTTCTTGATTTCGGGATTTCGTTCCCCGTCTTTGCGAATATAAGGCAAGCCGTTCGGGGTCGCCGGATTTCGCCAAAAATACGGAGCCTGGCTCATATAGTCGTGCCGATCGCCGCTCGGCGGATCGGCGAGCTTCGTCACAATCGAAAGCACCTCGGTTTTTAATGCCTTATTCGCCTCACTTTCAAGCTTGGCAATCGCGAATTTAAAGGAATTATCACTTGATTTCGCGTTACTGATCTTTATTTTACGTTCCTCTAAAATCTGCGGGTTTAAGATAAAAACACGCGGCTTTTGGGCTGAAATTGCCTGTCCGCAGACAATTAGTAAAACTATGACGACAATTGATTTGATAAGTTTTTTGTTTTCCACAATCTTACTTTTCCAGAAAATCTTCCCGAATCGGCGAAAAAATATCAATTAGAATCACTTCTTCATCAAGCATCGT
>JBDTZT010000588.1:0-3364 GCA_040005005.1 Actinomycetota bacterium | reverse complement strand
TTCGCGCCGATCATTTTCACGCCGAATTTATCAAGAATTCCGTGCTCGTAAAGTTCGACCGATAAATTAAGCGCGGTTTGTCCGCCGACGGTTGGAAGCAGCGCGTCGGGACGTTCTTTTTCGATAATCGCGGCAACGGTTTCAAGCGTTAAAGGTTCGACGTAAGTTTTGTCGGCAATTTCCGGGTCGGTCATAATGGTCGCCGGATTTGAATTGACGAGAATGACCTCAAAGCCTTCGTCCCTCAATGCGCGGCAAGCCTGCGTTCCCGAATAATCAAACTCGCAAGCCTGACCGATGACAATCGGACCCGAACCGATGATAAGAATTTTATGGATGTCTGTGCGTTTTGGCATTAGGTTTTTGCAATAAATAAATTCACTGCATTATATCAAACGATAATTCATTCAAACTATCCCAAGAATATAATTTTCATTTCGCGCCAATTTCTGTTTACTCTTAATAAAAAAGCCGTCGTCCGAAAACGGCAGCTTAGTCCGAAAGAATATTCCCGAAAAACAATTAAACCGTAATGGTCGTGCCATCAAATTTAGTCAAGCTAAAGCCGTTGAAAACCTCGTTGTATGAAGCTCTTTGATCGCGCAAAATACTGATGGCGACGGCTTCACCAAGTTTAAGTGACTGCGTTGAATCCGAACGCCAGTGAACGCCCGCGATATTACGGCTGTTTGCCACATTTGATGCGATTTTGTTGAGTTCGCCGCCGATAGTTAAAGGTGCCCCAATATACGGCGTTTTAATTTGTCCCGTCGAATCGGTGACAACCGGATTCGGAATAACAAAGGATTCATCAAACCACGCCTTCAAAACCGTCGTGCAGGCACCCGCCACCGTCGCGTGGCCGGCGCCGTATGCCGGATGTGTTGGCGAACCTTCGGGGAATGCCATCGGCAACAGTTTATTCGCGGTATTAAAATATTTACCCAAACGCGTGGCGCTGTTCAGCGAAGTCAAAATGTCAGGGTGAACCGGATAATTTATGATGCCGCGTGATGCACGGTCGCATCTTTCGGCAAATACTTCCGGTCGGAGGCGGCGGTGCACCAACCATTTCTGATTCCAGACCGCTTTCAGCGCACGGCTTGCCACCTCGCACATTAATGCGGCGATGTGCGGTCCGCCGAAAGTTGCAAATCCGTTTTGATTAGGCGACCCGATGTATGGGTTTCCGGCATCAAACGGTGTCCCGATTCCGAATAAAATCAGCAGTGCCTGAAAATATGCCTGAAACAAAACATCAATGTGAACCCATTGTCCCGTGTCACGCCCGTTTCTCATATAACGCAATTGCGGGTCAAAAGCCTGCGGTCCCTGCGGAACACCGCGTTGCACCGCTAACCAGGTTGAAAAATTGGTCATATAATTTTGTCCGCCGTTGCCGACACCGAGAACTGTTCTGACTTGCTGATTAATGACGTTCGCTCCAAAGTTACACTCCTCAAGGAAAAACTGCGACAGAAAAGGACCGTTCAGATCGCCTGCCGTCAAACCGCAAAATAAAGTGTCCGGTGTCACTAGTCCGCCGACTTTAGGACCTTTGAAATCGGCGCCGAATTGGTTCAGATCGGCGCACGCATCGACCGCGATCGCACTGGCCGCGTAGTCGTTAAAGGGAACATCGCGCAGTAAGGACATCCAATAATTTTCGGCGATTTCAGCGGCTTCTTCGCGGCTTGCAAAAGCGGGGGCCGGCGGTTGCGTAAAACTAAAGGCGTCCTTACCTTCCAGATCAAAGGCAAAACCCGATTGTGGACTGGTAAAGCGGGAGCCGGGATTTGCGCCTAAAGGAATCGCGTCGAAATCGGCGGGATCGCCTGAATTAACTGCAGCCAGAAGTGCTTGGTAGGCCGACGCAACTACTTCGCCATTATTCTGATGCGGCATTCCTTTTGTAAAATTGGCGAAATAGCGTGGAGCATATAATGCTTCATCGCCGTTATTTAGGCGTGCGGCGAAAGAAGTATGTTGAAAATCATAGATTGCGGTGTTGATCCGATATTCACCGCTGGCAATCGCCCGGGCGGTTCCCGGTCCGATTGCTGATGTTGTTTGCAGTACCTGTGACGAAGGGCTTGCGATTTGTGCCGCGACTTCCGATGACTTTCCGTCAAAAAATGGTTTTGCGCCAATCGCACCAACTGTGGCGGCGATTCCGGCTTTGGTCAAATGACCAAGAAATTTACGTCTGTCGGTTTTAGCTGTTTTGTCAGTTGGTAGTTCATTTTCATCTTTAGATTTGTTTTCTTTCATTTTGTCTCCTTGTTTTGAAATTTTCTAATAGCCATTTCAAACGAAAGGAAATTACCTTCGCTTAAAACAGAATTGATACTACTTCCCGCTTGAACTTTTATTTCCTTGCACTTGGAATGCATGGAAGAAGATTAACGATGGATTATTTACAGGTAATTTGTGGTATTACTGAAATAATATATTGAAATGGAAGACACACAAATCTGAAAAAACTTAATTTTAAAAATTAAAACTTTTAAGAGATGCAGGAGAATTCCATTTGTTCGATGAAAACAATTTACACCCAATTTTCTGATTTGTAAAGCAAATTTTTTCACAGTTTAATTTTTATTAACATAGACTAAAAAAGATAGAATGGGAGACAGAAAATTATGCTTTAATTTTGTTGGGTCACCGCCCAATCGTTTTGGGTAAAACGATGTGTCTCGTGACAGTAAGCTCGAAACTAAGCTCCATTTGGCTTTTCCGGCTCATATTTTGGCAATAACTGCCGGATGCGTCGGCAAATAAAGCGGAACGCTCCTGGTTGGAATTCAGTGAAAAATTATTTTGGAAAGTGGTCTGATCGAAAAAGCTCTTACGCTTGTAGCAAGTCTTTTATTCCGCTTTGACCGCTAAGACTTGAAGGCAAGTCTTAGCGGATTTTTTTGTTGGCGATTTTCTAAACGGTAATCGTCGTGCCGTCGAATTTGGTAAGCGAAAAACCATTAAAAACCTCGTTATAGGCTAACCTCTGGTCTTTCAAAATGCTGATCGCCAGAGCTTCGCCGAGGAGCATAGATTCCGTCCCGTCCGAACGCCAGTGAACGCCGGCGATGTTTCGGCCGAGCGCGATGTTGGAAGCGATTTTGTTTAGTTCGCCGCCGACGGTTAAAGCGGCACTGCCCGTGTAGGGAACTAAAACCTGTTCGGTCGAATCAGGCATCACGGGATTTTGAATCACAAAACTTTCATTAAACCAGGCCTTTAAAATCGTCACACAAGCGCCGGCGACGGTCGCGTGTCCGGCACCGTAAGCCGGATGCGTCGGCGAACCTTCCGGGAAAGCCATCGGCAAAAACGCATTCCCTGCCGGTAAATATCCGCCCAGCCG
>JBDTZT010000587.1:0-3364 GCA_040005005.1 Actinomycetota bacterium | reverse complement strand
TTTGCCGTCGTAATTGAATTTCAAAGCCGTGCCGCCCGCCAGCGTGACGGAATTTATCGTCATCGAAGCCGCGTCAAGATTAAACTTGTTCGTATTTTTAAAGGGCGCGAGCGTGATCGTTGTCGTTCCAAACGCCGATTCCTTTTCCCAATCAAACTTTAAATCAATCGCAATGTGCTTGACATCAATCGTCCGGCTGCGAATCCAATTAACGGGCGGAAGTTTTTTTACATCGCCCTCTTGCTGCAAAAATGGATTGGCTAACGGATGCGCCGCAGCAATACTCGAAAATCCAAATAAGATCAGCAGCGAAAATGCCAAAATCTGACGGGCCAAAGGTTTCAGAATCATATTTTTCCTCAAAATGTTTTTAATTATTACTTTACAAATACATGGGAAGAGTTTTTGTTTAGATTTTTTTACGGTGAAACCTACTATTAGTTTCAATAATTAAAAAAAGACGAGAAACAGTTTTCAATTGTTTCCGTCTTTTAATTTTTAATTTTTAATTTTTAATTTTTATTTGTTGGTCATATATTTGAAAGCCATCGAAGCAATGTCATCCGTAATGCTTCCGTCGTGGTTGCTATCGAGCATCGAGCTTAAAAATCCGCCCTGCGGTGATTGCTGAATTTGCTGTTGCTGCGCACCGAGCATCGCTGAAAGTCCGCCTGCATCGAGATTGTTCTGTTGTTTTTGTCGGCCGAGATAACCCATCACAATCGGCGCGAGAAACATCAGAATCTGCGCGACTTGTCCGACTCCCAAACCACTTTTATTGCTGATTTGCTGCGTCACATTTCCCTGATTGCCGCCCAAAATATGTCCGAGAATCCCGCCAGCGTCGGTCTCACGCGTCGCTTGTCCGCCGCCGAAAATCATCCCCGCCAGACTGCCGAGATTGTCCAAAATGCCGCCATTGTGGTCTTTTTCCAAAGCATTATTTAAACTTTGGGCGCCTTCGGGTGTCGCGGCATTGTTCGCTAAACCATTTAAAATAGTTGGCAATGCCAACTGAATCGCGCTGTTCACCAGACTCGGTTCAGCACCGACTTGTTGACTTACCTGATTAACTGCTTCTGCACCTTGTTGTTGTCCTAACAAATCCTCTAACGAAAACATATACTTTATCTCCTGTTTAATGATTGGGGCTGTTTCGTGATAGTAACAAATATTTTTCGATTTGTCCTTTACAAAATCCTGTTGTAATTTTGAAAAAATGATTAAATACCACATTCTTTACGACAAGATCAATTTTCTGAATTTTTTGACCTTTTACCTTTTACCTTTTACCATTATTATTTCAGGAATATCTTGCGAAAAAACCAAAGATATACCGAAACCGATTTTAAAGGTCAAAACCTTTTTCGGCACCGCCGAAAAAATCGGAGAACCTTTCGGCGTGGCGGTAAAAAATGATGAAATTTATGTTTCTGACGGTGAAAACGGCAAGATTTTGAGAATATCAAAAGCCGGAAGCGCAACAATTTTAACTGATAAACTCAATACGCCTTCGCAAATTGCTTTTGATAATAACGGTGATTTAATCATCGCCGATTCAGGAACCAATACCATCAAAAAACTCAAACCGTCAGGTGAAATCGAAACAATTGCGGGCGTTGAAAATCAAACGGGCTTTCAGGACGGCGACGCCAATTCCGCACTTTTTAATGCGCCGATTGGTATTGCCATGGTAAAAGAAAAAATTTTCGTTGCCGATACCTACAACGACAAAATCCGCGTCATCGATAACGGCAAAGTTTCAACCCTGGCGGGAAGTTCCGAAGGATTTGCCGACGGTGTGGGCACTCTTGCAAAATTCGATACGCCCTGCGGAATTGCCGCGACATCTGACGGCAAAATAATTGTTGCCGATTCAAACAATCAACGTTTGCGCGTCGTCGAACAAGACGGCCGAACCTGGACATTGGCGGGAAACGGCGCCGCAAATCTGGTTGACGGAGTTTTGAGCGATGCGGTTTTTGTTCAGCCGAGTGCCGTCGCGATTGATAAATCAGGCACGATTTATTTGACGGACGGAAACGCGATTCGCGTTATCGAAAACAAAATCATTCCGATCGTTAAAACAATTTCCAACGGCCGCCGCGGATTTGCCGACGGCAACTTAAAAGATTCGCGGTTTAACCGCCCGTCAGGTTTGGCTTTCGACGAAAATGGAAATCTCTTTATTGCCGATTCGGAAAATCAAATGGTCCGAAGTTTAACCGGCGAGGAAATCGGCAAAACTCTTTCGACAGAAGAAGTTGAAAATTCAAGAGTCAAAGCAGAAGATTTCCGCCAACTCGCCGAACCGCGTTGGAGTTATAATCCACCCGAAAAAAAACGTGAAATCGCCGGAACGCTTGGCGAAATTCGCGGCGAGATGACCGCCGATAATGCTCAAGTTTGGTTTCATAACGGTTTGGACATTGTCGGCAGTTACGGCGAGACGGCGCGATTTGTCCGTTCGGAAAAAGTTCTCAGACCAATTGCCACCGAAAACTTTGCGACCTTGCGCGAACTCGTCAGACTGCCGACTCTCGGCTATATTCACGTTCGGCTCGGGCGCGATAAGGACGAAAAGGTTTTCGACGATAAACGCTTTCTATTTTCAAAAAATGAAAGTGGAAAACTCAACGGTGTAAGAATTCCGCGCGGCGCAAAATTTCAGGCCGGCGAAGCAATCGGCACTCTAAATCCGATGAATCACGTTCACTTGATTGCAGGCCGAAGCGGCGCGGAAATGAATGCGCTCGACGCGCTTCGGCTGCCCGATATTTCGGACAAAATTGCCCCCGTTATCGAGAAAGTTTCGCTATTTAATGAAAATTGGATTGAGATTGAAACCTCAAAGACAAACTCGCGTATAAACCTCAGCGGAAAAACGCGGATCGTCGTCAAAGCCTACGACCGAATGGACGGAAATGCCGAACGGCGCCGTCTTGGCGTTTTTCAGATTGGTTATCAAATTCTAAAAGACGACAAAACTCCTGTTACCGACCAACTTTGGACGATTCGTTTTGACCGTCTGCCCGAACCCGAAGCCGTCAATCTGGTCTATGCTTTGGGAAGTAAATCGGGCGCGACGGGTGAAACCATTTTTAACTATATTGCGACCAACAAGGTGCACGGCAGCGTTGCCAACGAAGATTTTTTCGATGCCGCCGGGCTTGGAAAAGGCAATTACGTCTTGCGCGTTTTTGCCGCTGATTATTTCGGCAATACTGCATTTAAGGACTTGGAAATTACAATTAATAAATAAATTTATGAGGTTAAAATGAAGAAATTTATCGCATTTGTTTCGTTTATTTCAATATCAACAGCAATATTTTCTTTTAATGCGCAGTCAATAACACGTGAAAAA
>JBDTZT010000050.1:0-11352 GCA_040005005.1 Actinomycetota bacterium | reverse complement strand
CATCATTTATTCCAAAGAGTTACGACGTTCACCAACCTGCCATTTCCCTTTTGCGTCGGCCACGACGGTTAATTTTTGTTTTTGAAAAGTGACGACCACTGTTTCGCCCGGTTCAGCCGTTCCCCAAACCGGCACTTTCTGATTTTGCTCTAAAACCATCGAACTGCCTAAAACGTCAGGCAGACTCACATTGGCATAAATGCTGAATACTGAAAATAATATAAAACCAAGAACCGACAGTATTTTTAATTTAATTTTCATAAAGTTTTCTAAATTTCGCAATGCGCTGTTATCTAATTTTTCGCTGAATACTGAATAATCCGCCTTTTTCAAGTAAAATCGAGCCGAGAGAAAAAAGTCCGTGTAAATATTGAAGAAAATTTCTTTTTACATTACCATTTAATCGCTTAACTTTCAAAAAAATGAAATGAGAAACGGTTGATAATTGCCGCCCGATCAACTGACGGCGGTGAATTTGAAAAGTTTTCGGGAGAATTGCGTGATGAAATCAATTTTCAAAGTTTTAATGATCGGAATAATTATTTTCCAAAGTTTCGTCGTTTCATTTAGGGCGCAAGGCTCAACTGCTGCTCAAACATTTCCGGTTAATATTCGCATTGACGCTTCAAACAAGAAAGGCGAATTAAAACCGGTTTGGCGTTTTTTCGGCGCGGACGAACCAAACTACGCTTACCTGAAAGACGGCAAAAAACTTATCAAAGAACTTGGCGAACTGCGCCCGAACACGGTCTTTTTCCGGACCCATAATTTACTGACGACCGGCGACGGAACGCCCGCTTTGAAATGGGGCAGTACCAATGCTTACACCGAAGATGCCGACGGAAATCCGGTTTACGATTGGACAATTCTCGACCGCATTTTCGACACCTATTTACAGCGCGGCGTCAAACCATATGTCCAGATCGGATTTATGCCGAAAGCACTTTCGGTCAATCCGGAACCCTATCAACACAAATGGACACCAACCGCGAAATATGACGAAATTTATACTGGTTGGGCTTATCCGCCGAAAGATTACGCGAAATGGGCGGAATTGGTGTTTCAATGGACGAAGCACTGTGTCGGGCGATACGGGCAAAAGGAAGTTGAAAGCTGGTATTGGGAAACTTGGAACGAGCCGAATATCGGTTACTGGCGCGGCAGCGCGGAAGAGTTCCGCAAAATGCACGATTACGCGATTGATGCCGTCCGGCGCGCACTGCCGACGGCTCGGGTCGGCGGACCTGACGCGGCCGGCAGCGGCGGGCAATTTATGCGCGACTTTCTCGAACATAATTTGCGCGGCACAAATTATGCGACCGGGAAAATTGGCACTCCGATTGACTTTATTTCTTTTCACGCGAAGGGAGCGCCGAAATTTGTTGACGGTCACGTTCAGATGGGGATTGCCAATCAGCTCCAGGCGATTGATAAAGGATTTGCCATTATCGCTTCGTATCCCGAATTAAAAAGTAAACCAATCGTGATTGGCGAATCCGATCCCGACGGTTGCGCCGCGTGTCAGGGAGCGCAGCTCGGTTATCGAAATTCGACGATGTTTTCGAGTTACACGGCGGCGGTTTTTCCGCGCAAATACGAACTTGCAGAAAAATACGGCGTTAATCTGGAAGGCGCGCTGACGTGGGCTTTTGAATTTGAAGACCAGCCTTATTTTGCGGGTTTTCGCGTGTTGGCGACAAACGGGATTGATTTGCCCGTGATAAATGTGTTTCGGATGTTCAGCCGGATGAAAGGTCAGCGTATTCCGGTTGCCAGCGATGGCGCAATTCCGCTTGAAACAATAATCAAAGACGGCGTTCGCGCTTCTCCTGATGTTTCGGCTTTTGCCAGTGTTGATAAAAATAAAATGTATGTGCTGGTCTGGCATTATCACGATGACGATGTCGCGGGAGCGGAGGCGGAAATTCAACTTAAACTCGATAATTTCCCAGTCAAATCAGGCAAAATAAAAATGCGGCAGTACCGGATTGATGCCGACCACAGCAATGCTTTTTCGGCTTGGCAAAAAATGGGTTCGCCGCCGAATCTTTCGCCGCAGCAATATACGCAACTTGAAAAAGCGGGACAATTGGCGGAAATAAATACAAGAGAAAAAGTTATGGTGAAAGATTCGTCGGCTAATTTGCAATTAATATTGCCGCGTCAGGCTGTTTCGTTGCTGGTTTTTGAATTTTGAAATTTCCCGCAAAGCACGCAAAGACTTATGTGTGTATTTTCATAACTTTGCGAACCTTGCGTCTTTGCTGGAAACAAAATCCTGGCCTTTGATCTAACTTGAATTATGACTAAATTTATCTTTGCTTTTACATATTTGTTACTGGCTGTTTCCGCTAATTTTTACGCGCAAACTCCGCGCCCGACTCCGCTCGCCTTTGGAACGTATCGTCTGGAAGATGTCAGAATGCGTGACCCGAACATATTGGTTGATGAAAAAACCAAGACTTATTACATAGTTTCTTCGGGTTACTCGCCTACTTCTGTTGGTTACGGCAATTCATCCATCCGCGTATTTACAAGCAAAGACCTGATAAATTGGGAAGGTCCGCGGACGGTTTTTCAAACGCCGGTTGATTTTTGGGGAGAGACTAAAATCATCGGCATCTGGGCACCGGAAATGCACTTTTACAAAGGCAAATATTATTTGTTTGCGACTTTTAACACGGATACCAATTTGCCCGAACAGTGGCGCGATTGGCTGCCGCGCGTCAAGCGCGGAACGCAAATTTTGGTCAGCGATTCACCACTTGGTCCATTCAAACCTTTTCAAAATCACGCGACTTTGCCTATTGATATGATGACGCTCGACGGAACATTGTGGGAAGAAGATGGTGTGCCGTATATCGTTTTCGCGCACGAATGGGTGCAGATTACCGATGGCACAATTGAGTTTGTGCGGCTCAAAGACGATTTATCGGAAACGACCGGCGAACCAAAACGACTTTTTCAGGGCAGCGATGCGCCGTGGGCGCGGAAATCGTCGCAATGGGGTTGCTGGGTAACGGACGGACCATTTCTTTACAAATCGAAAAGCGGCAAACTTTTTATGATCTGGTCGAGTTTCAGCACCACCGGCTATACGACCGGCGTTGCCGTTTCCGATTCGGGAAAACTCGCCGGACCCTGGAAACAACGCGCCGAACCTTTATTTTCGGCGGACGGCGGACACGGAACGATTTTTCGGCGTTTTGACGGGCAATTAATGCTCGTGCTTCATTCGCCGAACAAAAATACGGAACACGCCAAACTATTTGAAATCGAAGATACAGGCGAGACTTTACGAATTAAAGCTCCTTTTACTGCTTCAAAAACTGAATAAAAATTGGCTGACTTAGATTGGCAAAACAGCTTTTCAATGATGAAAACACTAAAAAACATTACAAATTTAGCACTTGTCATTTTTGTGTTAGCATTGCCTTTAACCCAAGCCGCCGTCATCTCCAAAACGGCTGGCAAGGTTGAAACCCAAATTCATTATCTTTCGGGCACCGGAAAAGACGACACGGTTTTGTGGGACTTTTTCTGCACAGCGGGACGCAAAAGCGGCGCGTGGACGAAAATTGCCGTTCCTTCAAATTGGGAGCAGCAAGGTTTCGGCGCTTACAATTACGGGCGCGATAAAATTTCCGAAACTAATCCGCTCGCAACGGAACAGGGAAAATACCGTTATAAATTCAATGTTCCGAGCGATTGGAAAGAAAAAACAGTGCGCCTCGTGTTTGACGGATCAATGACCGACACGGAAGTTTGGATCAACGGGAAATCGGCGGGTGAAATTCATCAAGGTTCTTTTTACCGCTTCAAATATGACATTACGCCACTGCTTAAATTCGGTGAATCGAATCTTTTGGAAGTAACTGTCAGCAAGGTTTCGGCAAACGAAAGCGTCAACAACGCCGAACGCTTTAATGTGGATTATTGGGTTTTTGGCGGCATCTTCCGCCCGGTCTTTCTTGAAGCATTGCCGAAACAATTCATTGACCGAACGGCGATTGATGCCCGCGCCGACGGTAGTTTTTCGGCAGATGTTTATTTGGGTGAGAACATTTCGACTGACGTTCAAATTACCGCCCAAATTTTAGACGCCAGCGGCACGAAAGTCGGAGCGCCATTCAGCGCAAAACTCTCTCCGAATCAAAACACCATCAAATTACAGACAATAATCACAAGTCCGAAGTTGTGGACGGCAGAAACTCCGAATCTTTACCGCGTTCAGTTCACCTTGTCTGAATCGTCAAAACCGCTTCACACCGTCACGGAGCGTTTCGGTTTTCGCACTTTTGAACTACGCATTGGTGACGGTCTGTATTTAAACGGGCAAAAAATTATTTTGAAAGGCACAAATCGCCATTCGTTTCATCCAGAATCCGCGCGAACGCTGAGCCGTCAAATCAGCGACACGGACGTTCGGCTCATCAAGGAAATGAATATGAACGCCGTGCGAATGTCGCATTATCCGCCCGACGCGCATTTTCTCGAAGCCTGCGACGAACTAGGTCTTTATGTTCTGGACGAATTAGCAGGTTGGCATCGCAGCTATGACACGCCGACCGGCGCCCGCCTGATCGGTGAAATGATTCGCCGCGATGTCAATCATCCAAGCATTCTTTTTTGGGACAATGGCAACGAAGGCGGCTGGAACAAAGCAAACGACGCGGAATTTGCCAAATGGGATCCGCAGCGGCGAATTGTTCTGCATCCGTGGGAACTTTTTAATCAAATCAACACCGGACATTACAAAAAATTCGACGTTTCGACGCAGGCCTTAAACGGCAAAGATATTTATATGCCGACCGAGATGCTGCACGGGCTTTATGACGGCGGCGCGGGTGCCGGACTTTGGGATTTTTGGGAATTGATGCGCGGTAGCCGCGTTGGGGCAGGTGGTTTTATCTGGGCATTAGTGGATGAAAGCGTCGCCCGCACAGACCAGAATAATCGCCTTGACAGTGCCGGAAATCAAGCGCCGGACGGCATTGTCGGCCCGTATCGCGAGAAAGAAGGCAGTTTTTATACGATCAAAGAAATCTGGTCGCCGGTGCAAGTTGCTCCGCAAAAATTGCCCGAAGATTTTCAAGGTATTTTAAAAGTTGAAAACCGATATGATTTCACAAATCTGAGTGACTGCAAATTTGAATGGAATTTAGCGCGTTTTCCGGTGCCCGATGAAAACAAGTCGGGACATAAAATCACCGACTCGGGAATAGTAAAAAGCCCAAATATCGAACCGCATAAAACGGGCGAATTGAAATTGAATCTTCCGAAAAATTGGCGTCAATCGGAGGTGCTTTATCTCACCGTCAAAGACTCCGCCGGACACGAACTTTGGACTTGGAGTTGGGATTTGAAAAATGCGGCTAAGGCAGAAAAAACTGTCGTCAAAACTAAAAAAGAAAAAGTTCTGACATCCGAAGAAACATCCGGTCAAAGTAAGCTCTTGGTAGTTAAAGTCGGAGCGACCGAATTACTTTTTGACAAAGATTCGGGTTATTTATTTGAGGTTCGCCGCAACGGTAAATCAATCGGATTCGGTGATGGCCCAAAACTGCTTGCTTTTCGCCGCAATGACCGAAATTATGATGATCTGAGCGTTCAATCGGAACTTACCAAATTTACTTCACGTACCGAAGGCGAAGATGTCGTCGTCGTGGCAGATTATAAAAGTGCGCTGCGGCACGCGCTTTGGCGAATTTCTCCGGACGGCACCATTAAACTTGATTATGAATATAGTTTCGACGGGACGGTTGATATGTTGGGCATCGGTTTTTCTTATCCCGAAGAAAAGATGAAAGGAATTCGTTGGCTCGGGTGGGGACCATACAGGGTTTGGCAGAATCGTTTGCAAGGAACGCGGCTTGATGTTTGGGAAAACAAATACAACGATTCAACCCCGGGGGAAAGTTGGTTTTATCCCGAGTTTAAGGGTTATTTTCGTGATT
Source organism: Actinomycetota bacterium (assembly GCA_040005005.1). Lineage (GTDB taxonomy): Bacteria > Acidobacteriota > Blastocatellia > Pyrinomonadales > Pyrinomonadaceae > JAFDVJ01. The sequence continues at coordinate 5,395 of JBDTZT010000050.1, read as the reverse complement.
GGAAATGGGCAAGTTTTGAGACGACCGATGGCAAAATCACCGTCAAAACTGAAGCTGATAATTTGTATTTAGGCGTCTATAAACCGAAAGACGGCAAAGAAGGATTGCTCAATTTTCCGCAAACGGGAATTACGTTCCTTGATGTCATTCCGGCAATGAGAAACAAATTTCACACCACGGATGAAATCGGTCCGCAGTCAAAACCGCGGCAAGTTACAGGTCTCAAACGCCGCACTATTCAATTTCAATTCAGCGACGAAGAAACGCAAGGCAAATAATCATTATGAACAAAAGCATCTATTTCATACTAATTCTGGCGACGTTATGTTTGAGTGCTGAAACTTTGCTTTCGCAAGTAAAACTACCGCCGCATTTTTCCGATCATATGGTGCTTCAGCGAAATATGAAAGTGCCGGTTTGGGGAACGGCGAATCCCGGCGAGTCTGTCACCGTCACCTTTGCCGGACAAAAGAAAAAAGTAAAAGCCGGTCTTGACGGCAAGTGGCGGATTGATCTCGCTCCGATGCCGGCTTCCGCCGTGTCGCGGACGATGACCGTCAGCGACGGCGCCCAAAATCAAAAGGTGATGTTTGGAGATGTACTCGTCGGCGAGGTCTGGCTCTGTTCGGGCCAGTCAAATATGGATTTCACGGTCGCTAAAACGGAAAAATATTATTTTGCCGGCGTCAACAACGAGGCGGCTGAAGTGGCCGCCGCCAATTACCCGCTAATTCGCCGGTTCACCGGAAACTGGAAACGAAGTTACGAACCCAAGTCGGAGGTTGAAGGAACCTGGAAGATAACCAATCCTGAAAATGTGCGGGAATTTTCAGCCATCGGTTATTTTTTCGCGCGTGATTTGCAGAAAGAAATTAAGGTTCCGATCGGCATTATTACTCTAACTTTCGGTGCCAGTACTGCTCAGTCATGGATCAGGCGCGAAGCACTCGAGGCAAACCCTGAACTCAAACCGCTTCTCGATAAGTTCGACACGGAGAAGAAGGCTTACGAAACAGATAAGGCGATCAATGAAAAATATCAAGAAGCCTTAAAGAAGTGGGAAGCGGATGTCGCCACTGCCAAAGCTGACGGCAAAACTGCGCCCCGCAAGCCTCGAAACCCCGATCCGGTTGACGATCAGCATAATCCAACCGTGATGTTTAACGGAATGATCGCACCAATGAGACCTTTCGCCATCCGCGGCGTCCTCTGGTATCAAGGCGAATCAATTACCGGAGCAAAAGAGTTATTTCCCAAGTTTAATAGGACTTTGATCACTGATTGGCGAAAGCTTTGGGGAGAAGGAGAATTTCCTTTTTACCTGGTTCAATTGGCAGCTAACAAAGACCCAAAAACCGAACCCGGCGAGAGCAGCATCGCCCTTGTCCGTGAAATGCAAACCGAATCGCTCGCCCTGCCAAACACGGAGATGGCGGTTACGATTGACATCGGCGATGCCAAAGACGTTCACCCGCATAATAAACAGGATCTCGGCAATCGCCTCGCTAAAATTGCGCTCGCTAAGATTTACGGGCGGAAGATCGAGTATTCCGGTCCTGTATATGAATCAATGAAAATAGAAGGTAACGCGATTCGTCTGAAATTTTCACACGCTGACGGCGGACTTATTGCAAAAACCGGCGCATTAAAATATTTCGCGATTGCCGGAGCCGACCGGAAATTTGTTTGGGCAGATGCGAAGATCGAAGGCGATACTGTGATAGTCAGCAGTTCATCGGTCAGCACACCGATTGCTGTTCGTTATGCTTGGGCAGATAATCCTGAAGGCTGTAATCTATACAATGCCGCCGGATTGCCGGCGGTGCCTTTTCGGACAGACAAATTCTGATTAGATGCTTACTTCAGCATTGTTAATATTTCCGTTTCAGCCATTCTTCCGGCACTGGAATTATACAAATATTCATTGATTTCCCATCGGCGGAAAGCATCGCCGATTGGATTTCGATTCTTGTTCCGTCCGGGCTCATTGTCGGGTGCGGATGATCGGCCGCAGTTGGTTTGTGACCGGCGGAGAGCAGGATCATTTCGTGCGAATGCCGGTCAATCAAGTAAATATTCCGCGCAAAATCGTCACCGACCGCCCAGCGTCCGTCGGGCGAACCACTGACATGCCAAAGTCCGCTGCCGCTCGGGGTTTGCCCGACAATTGTCATTTCCCGCGTTCGCAGATTGACAATCCCGAGGCCGGTCGGCTTTTCACGGGTCCCGGAAAGTCCCCATTCCGTTTCTTGTCCGGGATTAATGCCAAATACGGTGGTGCCGGCGGGAATATCTTTTGTGCTTCCGGGAATTTTGCGATGTCCCATAATAGCGATCGCAACTTCATCCTTGGAGATGACTGCTTCATGCGTCACCCACTCATATTCGGATTCCGGATACAAAGGTCTTAGACCGCTGCCGTCAGCCAATACCGTCCAGGTGCGCTGCGGCGATTTACCGCCAGTTTCCCAGCAGAAAACAATTTCACCGGGAACCCACGGATTTGTTTGGATATGCCCCACCTGAAAAGGCACCGAAATTACGTGCTTGAAAACACCGGTGTTGATATTCATGGCGGCAATACCCGATGGCCCCGCACCCATATTGCGGGGACCGAAGCTTTTCTCAATTTTAGTGTTAGGCGCCAGATGCCGCGCCGCTTCCTCGCGTCCGATGCGAAAATAGACCTGTGTTTCATCGCCGTCGAGTGCCATATCGCCGCCGGCACCGATCTCGGGCGGCGTCGTTCCGCAAATACGCTGGTAAGCATCGGCCGATTTGAGTTTACCCTTACTGCTGTCAGTAAATAACTTTTCAAGATCCACCTCGACAATTTGCAGCGAAGATGGCGGTTCCCGTCTTCCTTCAGTGTTCACCTGTGCCGTATTTCTTTGCGGGTCACGCATAAAATACAGCTTCATCGAGTTGCGCGCCACATTCAGCATTCCCGTATAGCCGCCTTCGGTGACCTGCACCATTTCTCCCGTCTTTTCATTGACCGCCATCGCTTCCCCTTTTACTCGGCCGGAACGAAAGATGAGCCATTGCCCGTCTGATGTCCATTGATTGTGGGTCTGGTAAATTTTGGAATCTCCGTTCGGGGTGCTGGTTAAGAATGTCAGCATCGTCCCGGTCAGCGGGTCTTTGACGACTTTGCGCTCCGAAGGAAACCGCCGGCCGATCTGGGCATCGGTTATATTTGGAAGAAAAAGCAAAAAGCTCACAGCTAGAAGCGTGATACAGCATTTCATAAACTTAAAAAAGAGTTTCATTTGATTATTTTGGAGTCAAAATAAATTTTGACAGTCTATACTTTTTATTTTTACCAATAATGATGAACGAGCGGACGAATTCGCGCTTCGTAAATTTTCCGGACGGCTTGCATCGTTTCACTGGAAAGCGGCGAAAAATCTGCCGCTGCCGAGTTGTCTTCAACTTGCGAAGGGCGTTTTCCGCCCGGAATCGCGCAGGTTACCGCGTCAAACATCAAAATCCAGCGCAGCGCGAATTGCGCCATCGTCATATTTTCGGGAACGAGTTTTCGCAGCTCTTCGACGGCCGCCAAACCCGTTTCAAAATCAACGCCCGAAAAGGTTTCGCCGACGTCGAACGCTTCGCCGCGGCGGTTATAACTGCGGTGATCTTCTTTCGCAAACTCGGTTTTCCGCGACATTTTCCCCGTCAGCATTCCCGATGAAAGCGGAACCCGCGCCAGAATTCCGACCTTTTTCTGCTTCGCTAAGTCAAAAAACAAATCGGCGGGACGCTCGCGAAAAATATTGAAAATGATCTGCACGGTTTTGACGTTTTCAAATTCGATGGCTTTGATCGCTTCTTCGACCTTTTCGACGCTGACACCGTAATTTTTGATTTTTCCTTGGCTGACCAAATCGTCCAACGCGCCGAACATTTCCGGCATATAATAAACTTCCGAAGGCGGACAATGAAGCTGCACCAGATCAAGCGCGTCGGTTTCCAGATTTTGCAAACTGCGCTCAATAAATGCCGTGATATTTTCCGAGGTGTAGCCGCTCGCCGTGTGCGGATTCAAACGCCGTCCGGCTTTGGTGGCAATAATAATTTCTTCTTTTCGCGCTTTTTTCAGTTGTGCCAAAAGGCGTTCGCTGCGCCCGTCGCCGTAAACATCCGCCGTGTCAAAGAAATTTACGCCCAGATCAACCGCCCGGTTGAGCGCGGCAATTGATTCATCATCTTTGACATTTCCCCAATCATTGCCGATTGCCCACGCGCCGAAACTAATACACGAAACTTTATAACCTGTTCTGCCTAATTCTCGAAAATTCATTTTTACCTCTTTAAAACATTAATTGAAATCGTATTGCTTTTTAAATTTGGCGACGAAGCCGTCAACGTGATTTTTCCACTGCCCGCATTAGCTTTGAGCATCGCCAAACAAAGTCCCTGAAAAGCGCGGCGCGTCGTGCCTTGATACGATTCGTGGCTGTTGTTGTCCGCACTGTCAACGGCCGCGACAACTCCCGCGCCTTCCGTTTTGAAAGTTATTAAATCGTCTGTGTCGGGAACAATCGTTCCGTTTTCGTCCGTCACCTTCACCGTTACAAAAGCAACCTCGTCCCAAATATTGGCAATTGCGCTTTTATCAACCGAAAGCAAAATGCGCGCCGGTTTTCCCGCCGTGCGAAGTTCGTAATTTGCCGCCGTTTTGCCGCCGTTCATCCCGATTGCTGTGATCGTTCCTGTTTCAAAATTGACCTTCCAATTGCGCGGTGAATCGTCCGCCGGTTTCAGCTTTTTGCCGAGCGATTTGCCGTTTAGAAATAACTCGACTTCTTCACAATTGCTGTAAATCTCGACGTTTTCTTCGTGTTTTTCCAAGTTTTTCGGTGTCCAATCGGAAAATAAAACCGTCGGCCGGCGTTCTTCCGTCGGATTATAGCCGGGATCGGTCGGCAATTTCGGCGTTTGGGCGACGCGCCGCGCAATGTAAACCATCGGCGCGCTTGTCCACCAACTTTGCCGCTGAAAAGCGATCGGGCGCGGATTGGCGGTTTTGTAAAGCAGTCCGGCATTATACGCAACCGACGGATATTTTGCGGTTTCGCCCAAGTAGTCAATTCCCGCCCAGACAAAATGCCCCGAATATTCGGGATTATCTCTGACGGCGAGCCATTGACTTAGTTCGTGAGTATTTTCCGTGCCGATAATTTTGCGCGTGGGTTTTTGTTTGTGCGCCGCCAAAATTTCCTTTTCTCGGTAATTTTGTCCGACGACATCGAGCAGATCCGCCAAACCGTTATCGTAATCGCGGCTTACATTCGGGCGAAAAAGTGCTTGCGTGACGGGGCGCGTCGCGTCCGATTCGTGAAATGTTTCGACCAAACCTTTCAAGATCGGAATCGCAATTTCGGGTTTC
>JBDTZT010000586.1:0-3367 GCA_040005005.1 Actinomycetota bacterium | reverse complement strand
CGGTCGGCTCGATTTCGATGATCGCGTTGCCGTAACCACCGTCTAAGGCTTCCGACAAATCAATCCGCGTTTCAACCATTTCGTCAGGTTTCGTTTGAATCGGCAAAATTTTGTTGACGACCAATCGGCCCGGAATCGGCGGGCGTTTTTGCTCGTCGTAATAGGCATAGCGCATATATTGGCGATACGCTTCCCAATCCTGCGGCGTGACGGCGAGAACTTTTACTCTGACGCTCGGCATATTGGTCGAATAAATCGAATAAGTCTGCTTTGCCGTCGGGTCGAGAATGACGAATGTTCCGCCTTGTGAATAAAGATTGGCGTCCGCCGAACCGACGTTGAACGTCGCCGCAGCGGGCTTGTCGAGAAGCTGTCCGAAAGTGTCTTTGATGCGATTTTCAAGCGTTACTTTATAGACGGTGCGACCTTTTTTATTACCTTGAAAATAGAGATAATTCCCGCTCGGATAAATGCTCAAACCTTCGACGGGCGGTTCGATTTTAACCATTGATTTGTCAAACGTCGCGCCGTCAATCGGATTCGTAAACTGCATATACCAACTGTCCGCCGGCGTGCAGGTTTTGCTTCCCTGATACGAACACCAACCCCCGACAAATTTCATCGCGCCGTAGGTTCGAAAGCTGAAACCCTGATCTTTCAGCGTCGTCAGCGGACCTTCGGCGGACGGTGTTCCTTTCGGAATATTGATTGTAATTGCCGAATCTGGGGGCAGCGCGTCTTTCGTCAAACCTTCGTTCGTAATTGCGCGAAAAGCAAGCCACCTTCGGGGCTGCGCTTGTTTCGCGTAATACGAAACGCTGCCGTCCGTGTCAATTTCTTCGGGCGTCGCGAGCCTGAGGGTCAAAGGTTTTCCGCCGCCGGTCACTTTGATTGCGCTTAAAACGGCTTCCGCATTAATTTCCTGGTCAAACGAAACGAACATCAAGGCTTCGCGGTTTGTCACCTGACCATTCGGAATCATCGTTTCGACCTTCGGGGGCGGCGTCGTAAATGTCCACGTGACATCTTTTTGCAAAACCTGTCCGGTCGCCGATTTTGTTCCGGCGGCGACGCGGGCCGTAAATTTCGTCGCCATCGGAAAGCGTTTCGTCGTGTCGAACATCAAAGTTTTTGTGCCGAGCCATCGCCATTTACCTTCAACCTGCGGAGTTAATTCAACCGGAACGACTTTCGCGGCTTCTTCCTGCGAAGTGACGGCGACCATCGGCTGTGAAAACGTGACGTTCAAATCTGGCGCGAGCGGAACTTCGCCTTCGGGCGAAAACCTGATGACTTGCAAAGGCAGTTTAGCCTGGTCAACATTGGTCGGGCTTATTTGTTCCGGCGCGGGAAATTTGACGGGAATTTGTTTTCCGGTTTTCGGCGCGGGCAGCGTTCCAAGCCGTTTATTGAAATCTTTTTGGTCGTCCTGTTCGGTTTTAATTTCGGGAATCCGCTTTAAAAGCGAATCCGTCTCACCGGGCGAAAGCGGATTTGTTTGGGCGACGGGCTGTTTTTCGCGTGTTTCGGCGCCTTCTTCGCCTTCCGAGAGACGAAACTGTAAACCATCGGGTAAATTCACATTCATATTCGTTTTGGTTGTTTTTCCGCTCGTTTTTTGAGCGTTGACTGTCGGCACGAGCGGGGCGATTAAATTCAAATAAATGCCAAAAAGCAATAACCCTGAAACAAATTTTTTCATTATCTTTATCTTCCTAATGCTGATTTTTAAGCGAGCGTTTGACCGAACATTTCGCGTTCATCTTACTCTAAATTTAGATTTGAAACTAGCTTTGCAAAAGCCCTGTTCGTTTTCTGAACGATTGCGGGCGGAAAAACTTGCAAAGGTTTTTCAAAACCTTAAATTTTCCTCAGGCAATTTGCTTTTTACTATTAACTAATTTAACTTTCCTGTTATACTTAAAGCGGAATTTGCAACATTGCGAAATGGGCTGTCGTAAGGATTTCCGGCAAAAAGTGCTTTTTAATATAATTTTTTAGGAGCAAGTCAGAGAAAAATGGGATTGTGGGCAAGACTAACACGAATTTTCAGAGCCAGTACTGGCGCGGCATTGGACAAGATGGAAAACCCCGAATTGGTTTTACAGCAAACAATTCGGGATATGCGTGACCGTGTGCCGGAACTCAACAACTCAGTCGCGCAAGTGATGGCGACCGAACGCCTCTTGGCAAAGCAAAGAGAAAATCTTTCAACCCAGGTCGTTGATTTGGATTCAAAGATCAAAGCGTCGGTCAAAATGGGACGCGACGACATTGCGACTGCTTACATCGGTCAACTGCAGCAAGCGCAACTCGATTTGGATCGCACGACGGTGCAAGCCGAACACGCCCAGGTTGCTTCCAAACAAGCCTTGAAAGCGCGTGATAATTACGTGCTGAATATGAAGAAACGCACCGCCGAAGCGATGCAGCTGATCAGCGCGGCCAAACAGGCGAAACTTCAGGAACAGCTTGCGCAAACGATGGAAACCTTCGACATCGGCGACGACGCTTCGACCTTTAACGAAATGCGCGAAAAAATTGACCGCCGCGTGGCCGCCGCCGAAGCCAAACTGCAACTCGGATCGAGTTCGGTTGACGCGCAGATGCAGGACATCGAACGCGAAGCGATGGATATTCAATTGCAGGACAAACTGCTTGAATATAAACAATCCATGGGGCTTCTCGGCGCGGGTTCAAACAATGCCGGCAAGCAGATATCCTCAGGTTCGGGAACAAAAAAGGAATCTGAAGTGCTTGACCAGGTTTTGCTAAATGAAGCAACCGAAAATAATCAATCGAATTAATTTGAAGAGCGCGGCGAAACTTAGACGGCGATTTTAGCATCTACATTATTTATGGCTGATTTAGCGAAGTATCAACAAGAATTTAATAGATTTAATACAAAATACGTCAAGGAAGCGGTCAAAGAACCCGTTAATTTTTGGGGTTTAGCTGGTTTTGCGGTTGCCGCCGCTTATACGGGAAGTATCATTCCGCTGTTTATCGCACTGATTTTTGAAGCCATTTACGTAATCGCTTTGCCGATGATTCCGGCTTACCGCCAACTGGTCAATAACCGCGAAAAAGAACGCTATCGCGCACTCAACAAAGCGACCCGCGAAAAATTGATTAAAAGTTTTACGCCGCGTGAACGCGAAGCAGTCGAGTATCTGCGCTGGCAGAAAGATAAAATTCAGGAAAATTATCACAAATTCACCGGCGCCCGCCAACTACCGTCTAACTTACGGACACTCGAACAGCGTTGGGAAGATTTTGTGGATTTGCTCGACGTTTACCGCCGCCGCAAACAGCATTTGAAATCAATCAACCGGCAAGCGGTTCACAATCAACTCAGCCAAGCCTT
>JBDTZT010000585.1:0-3368 GCA_040005005.1 Actinomycetota bacterium | reverse complement strand
AATTATCAATTATCCACTATCCATTATCAATTTTTAAAGAAGTCCAATTTCCTGCAAATCGGTGATCGGTTCGTCAAATGAACAACTGCCGAATGAAACAACGCTTTTCTGGCGGACGAAACCGAGTTGCCAGGTACTCAGAAAATAATCGCCGTGCCACGCGACGCCGCTATCGGTGAACTCGAAACTTTCTTCAAATTCGTCTTCCAAAATCTCTTCCAGAATTATCGGTTTGAATCCGGCGCGGGCAAATCCGGTCGCTAAAAACAGGTTCAGAAAACCGTTCATCGTTCCGCGCGGCGCATTTGCCTCGTAGGTCAGCGGTTTGAAACAGCGCAGCGGATGATGCAGTCCGGCGGTAGCCTTGAACGGCACATTTGCCGCCATACAGGTGCGAATAAAACGAATAATCGCCCGCGTTGACGGAAATTCGTCGGCACTCGTCCCGCCCGTGCGAATTTTGGCGCGTTGCCCGTGAATCGCCAAAGCCGTGATCATATCGGGGAGCTTTTCGTCAAGCGGGATCTCGAAATAAGCGGTCAGAAAATCGGGCAGAACGCGAACGGTATTCTCGATTTTCGATTCGGTCGTGGCGCGGACTTCGAGCGTGTCACAAATCACGCGCGGCGCGTTTTTAGCATTAAAATCTTCAATCTGGTGAATCGTTTCGTAAATATCTTCGCCTGCCAAAACGCTCAAACGCCACGCGCTTTTGCCGTCACGCGAAATAAAATCCTGGGCGCTCTCGAAAAATTCGTCAAGCCGCGACGCAGGAACTACAAAGCGTCCGAGCATCCATTTATAATTACTGTTGCGGTAAGTCGCGTAATTGATCACGGCTTCGGGCATCGAAATCTGCGAAGGCGGAAAAAGTCCGGCGTAATCAACTATTTCGGCAAGCAATGTGCGAACCGATTCTTTCAGGGTTTCAGTCATTTGGTCTATTAATTTTAAGATAATTCGTAAAACTTGTATTATATCTTAAAATTCTTTTTGAGTTTTTGCCAAACCTCAAAATACTCGGGTTGAAGTTCGGAGGTTTCCATCGCAAAGTGCGTCGGGCGAATAATATAGCGCGATTCAAACATAAACGCCATCGTTCCCGCCAGTTTTTGCGGTTTGAGTTCGGCGTTCGAGGCTTTTTCAAATGCGTCCAAATCCGGTCCGTGTGCGCTCATACAATTGTGCAGCGAACCGCCGCCCGCGACAAAGCCTTCTTCTTTGGCGTCGTATTGCCCGTAGCACAAACCCATATATTCCGACATATAGTTGCGGTGATACCACGGCGGACGAAATGTATTTTCCGCCACGAGCCAACGGTCGGGAAAAATCACGAAATCACAATTTGCGACGCCTGTTTCCAAACTTGGCGAAGTCAAAACCGTGAAAATTGACGGGTCGGGATGATCAAACGAAATCGAGCCGATGGTGTTAAACCGCCGCAAATCGTAACGATAAGGCGCGTAGTTTCCGTGCCAGCCGACGACATCAAGCGGTGAATGATCAATCCGGCACGACCAGAGATTTCCACCGAATTTTGCCGTCAGTTCAAATTCACCTTCCGTGTCTTCAAACCACGCGACCGGTGTTTCAAAATCCCGCACGTTCGCCAAACCGTTGGCGCCGATCGGTCCGAGATCGGGAAGCCGAAACTGTGCGCCGTAATTTTCGCAAATATAGCCGCGCGCCGCGCCATCGGGCAATTCGACGCGAAATTTCAAACCGCGCGGAATGACGGCGATCTCGCCCGCACCGATTTCGATGATTCCCAATTCGGTCAGAAAACGCACGCGGTTTTTCTCGGCGACGACGAGCATTTCGCCGTCCGCGTTATAGAAAAACCGTCCGGTCATATCTTTGTTGCAGGCGAAAATATGGATCGCGATGCCCATTTGCGCGAACAGGTCGCCGTTGCCCGCGATCGTCGTCACGCCGCCTACGAAATCGGTCGCAGTTTCGGGTATCGGCAAAGGATTCCAACGCAATTGATTCGGTGTCACGGGAAGTTCGCTGAAATTGCTTTGCCAATCTTTGTTATCGATCTGCCCGAACGGTTTATGCAAAACGCTCGGGCGAATCCGATACGTCCACGTTCGCCGGTTGTGAACTCTAGGCACGGTAAAAGCCGTCCCCGAAAACTGTTCGGCATAAAGTCCGAGCGGCGCAACCTGCGGCGAATTTCTGCCAATCGGTAATGCGCCGACAGCTGCTTCGGTCGCAAATTCATTGCCGAATCCGGTTTGATAATTAATTTCCATAAATTTTCAATATAGCTTTTTAACAACTGAATATAATTATTTCAATACTTTGATCGCTTTTCAAACACAATAAAAAGAGTATAAGCGGAAACAAGGCTTAAAGACACATTCCTTGTTTTTCTCCTGATTACAAAAAATTTATTAAATCCAACAGACATTTTTTGTGTTGAAAATATTTCAAATTCAAAATTCCAAACAAATTTAAGAATTAAATTTTGTAGTCATAAAAAATTTTGTCCTTTATTTCTTAAAAATTTCGCATTATCAAACGGGAAAAGAATTTTAGAAATTTGCATAAAAATAAGGAGAACAAAATGAGTAACCAATTTAAACCAGTCGGAAACATAGAAAGAGTCGAAGGAAACTGCTTTTCTTTTACAAGAAAATATCCACACCGAACCGGAACATTTAGAGGAGTCGAAGGGATGACTGTTTACGAAAATGACATAATCGAAACCGATATGAACACAACCGTATCCGTTTTATTCTTTCTCGGCGGTCGAGCCAATATTGATCACGGTTCAAAGGTCGAAATTATTGATGAACGCAATGCCTTGGTTTTAAAAATGGACTCGCGGACACTCTTGGAGCAATTCAAAAGAGAAAAATCGCCTATCAAAATAAGCACAGCGGGCGGCGTAATGGCAATTAGAGGATAAAACGATAAGTTTCAGAGTCTGATTTCAAGACAGAACTAAAAACCGATAGAGCCTTTTGAATAATTATTTCAGTTGTCAATGAACCTTACTCTTTAATGAGTCCTAAAAAGGTCGAGCAGATAAGTTTAAGAATTTCCGCCCGACCTTTTGATACTTGAATTGTTCTTCGCTGGTCGTTGGTGGCATCAGTTTTCCGTCTTTTTTTCGATTTGTTGCAGATAATAAATAATCTTTTCCGCTAGTTCAAATGAATCTTCGGTTAACCCCGAAACATCTTCAATTTCAGCAATATAATCGGCTTGTGTTCGGTTATCTCGCAGGAAAATGCCGAATCTGCCGATGGCATTATGTGTGCGACCTCTTTGTTTGTATTCTTGCCAGATTTGTTGATGAGATCTATCGTCCTGCCGATAGATAAAGCCTTCGCTTTCCAAAAGATTTCTTGCCCGCC
>JBDTZT010000584.1:0-3372 GCA_040005005.1 Actinomycetota bacterium | reverse complement strand
GTGCAGGCTCTCGGAATCGCCTGGGTGTTGCTTGCTTTGCTCTTTTATTTTATTCCGCCGCTGCTCATCGGACGCGGCGTTTCGGTCATTTCCGTGCCACTTGTTTTGGTTTTATTGCTCGGCTGGCGGATTCTGATTCATTATTTGACCGGACATCCCGAAATCGGCGAAAAAATTCTGGTCGTCGGCACGGGACAAGCGGCGCGTGACACGGTCGAAGCAGTTTTTGAAAGACGCGACGCAGGTTATCGCATCGTTGGATTTGTCACGGAAAACGGCATCAAACCGAATACGAAAATCGGTGAAACAACCGTTCTCGGCACAACCGATGAACTCGAAAGAATCGTCAAGAGCGAAAAAATTGACCGCATTGTGATTGCCGTACGCGAACGGCGCGGAACTTTTCCGACCGAAACTCTCTTGAAAATGAGTTTGACGGGCGATGTCAATATCGAGGAATGCACATCGTTTTTTGAGCGCGTTACCGGACAGGTTCACATTGATATGTTGCGCCCGTCGTGGCTGATTTTTGCCGGTCGCCGAAAAGATACGCATCTGAGAACCGCTTTTCGTGAAATAGTTCATCGCGGATTAGCTTTAATCGGGTTGGTTTTGTCTTCACCGATAGCGATTTTGACGGCAATTTTAATCAAACTCGAATCGAAAGGTGCGATTTTTTACAAGCAGGAAAGAGTCGGTGAAAACGGAAAAATCTTTAAGGTTTTAAAGTTTCGCTCAATGCGCTCCGATGCCGAAAAAGACGGTGTTCCGATTTGGGCAACGTCAAATGACGACCGCGCCACACGAATCGGGAAAATTATCCGCAAAATCCGCATTGATGAAATTCCGCAATTTTGGAACATCATCAAAGGCGAAATGAGTTTTGTCGGACCGCGCCCCGAACGTCCGCATTTTGTCGCACAATTGGCGGAAGAAATTTCGTTTTACGATCACCGGCACCTGGTCGCGCCGGGTTTGACGGGTTGGGCGCAGATAAAATATCCATACGGCGCATCTGTTCACGATGCACGGCAGAAATTGCAATACGATTTGTATTACATCAAAAATCAGAGCCTCGCACTTGATCTGGTAATTGTTTTTGAAACGATCAAGACGGTTTTGTTTAGCAAAGGCGGACGTTAATGTCAGTACTGTCCACGTGAGCGGATAAATCGAAGTAAAAAGGTAAAAGGCAAAAGAAATTGGATAAAATTGTTTAATAATCGTTTTATCGAAACGGAGAGAGGAAAGATGAAAGCGGTAAAATTTTTGCAAAAAGTTAGTTTAAGTTTGGCGGTCGGTTTAGTATTCGCGGTCGGCGTTTTCGCGCAGACGGAAAATCCGAAAACACGCGCCCGCATCACGCCGAACGAAGTAAAGACGGATTCCACCGAAACTAAGACTGATTCGACGGAAAACAAAACGGATTCGACCGAAACCGAGAAAATCGAACCGACAACGACGGCCACTCTGCCCGTCACGACCGGCGACGATAAAACGACTGAGCCAAAACCGGACGAATCCGAAAATATTCTGCCGTATTACAATAATTATCTGAAAGAATATCGGCTCGGACCAAACGATATTATCACGGTCGAAGTTTTCGGGCAGTGTCCCGATTACTGCAAAACGGGAATTACCGTTCCGCCGACGGCGCGAATTTCTTATCCGCTGATTCGTGAAGGCGTTCTGGTCGGCGGCAAAACCGTCGAACAGGTTGCCGACGAAATCACCAAAAAACTCGACGAATACATCATCGAACCAAAAGTTACCGTGACGCTCGACAAAGCAATGTCCGTTCGCTACAGCGTGATGGGCAAAGTTGCCGCGCCCGGCATTCGGATTATGGATCGAAAGGTAAGTCTTTATGAGGCGATCATTGAAGCCGGCGGAATTTCAAAAGAAGGCGACAAGAAGAAGGTTTCCGTCATCAGTTTTGACGCGCAAGGTAAACTTTCGCGCAAAGACGTGAATCTGGTTGACATCGAAAGCGGCAAACTTCCGATGATTTTCTTAAATCCGGGCGATCAGGTCGTAGTTGGCGGAAAAGGTTTTACCGTAGAAAAATTCTTTGATTATGTCGGCAAATTCAGTTCCTTGCGGCTTCTTTTCGGCAGCCCGTTCTAATGAACAAAATTCAATTTTGGTATGAGTTTACTTGGAAGATCTTTAGTTTTATTTTTGCTTCTAATTTGCTTTCAAACTGCGAAAGCCGATTGGACAAAGCAAAATGCGAACACGCTCGCGTGGCTTCACGACGTTTATTTTTTTAATGAAGATCACGGCTTTGTAGCGGGAAGCCACGGAACTTTGCTCGAAACCAAAGACGGCGGAAAAACCTGGGCGAAGCGCAAAAATTTTACCGAAGACAAGATTCTGCAAATCTATTTTTCAGACATTTATAACGGTTGGCTTTTATGCGAGCGCGACATTTTCAGCCGCGGCGCAAATTCCCCGTCTTATCTGATGAAAACCAATGACGGCGGCGAGACTTGGAAAAAAGTCGAGTTCGCGGGCAGCGGACGCGGACGCATCACAAAAATTTTCTTCAATCAAAAAGGCAAAGGCATCGCCATCGGCGAAAGCGGCGCGTTTTTTGAATTTCAAAACGACAAACAAACTTGGGAAAAATCACCGTCGCCGATTCGCTATTTACTGCTTGACGGCTTTTTCTCGGACGACACGCACGGCACAATCGTCGGTGCGGGCGGCAGCCTCTATTTTACCGAGGACGCAGGCGCAAACTGGAATCAGGCAAATATTTTCGGCGACAAATCAGCGAAATTAAACTCCGTCTTTTTTGCCAACGGGCGAAACGGTTGGGCGGTTGGTTCACAAGGAAAAATCTTTCAAACTATGAGCAGCGGCAAAACGTGGCGCGAACAAAAATCCGGCGTTTCAAAAGATTTGTCGGATGTCTTTTTCATAAACACGGCAGAAGGCTGGGCAGTCGGTGACGAAGGCATAATTTTGCACACGAAAACGGCCGGAAACGTCTGGACTTTGGATACTTTCGATGACAAACACAAACTTGAAAAGGTTTTCTTCATCGGCAAAAAAGGTTTCGCGGTCGGCTTTGGCGGGACGATTTTGATTTACGACGAAAAAGTGTAAAAAACCAATCGTCTTTCAAACCGACATTGCAAAAGAGAAATTATTGAAAACAAAAATTTGTTTGCCAAACTTGACAGGCAAAGTCTAATTTTCGTAGTATGACAGTTCGCTCTTTTGAAAAAATGAGCGGTGTGTTTTTGAAATAAACGTGCTGTTTGTTGAAAAAATAGAGAAATTTGCGGGCACGTACGTCAATTGGTAGACAGCCTCCCTTACAAGGAGGAAGTTAGGGGTTCGAGTCCCTTCGTGCCCACCAGA
>JBDTZT010000583.1:0-3372 GCA_040005005.1 Actinomycetota bacterium | reverse complement strand
CGTGCTGCCGAACGCAAAATGGACACGCGGGTTGGGCATTGCCCTGAAAATCGAAGACGGCGATGACAAACGCGCCCGCGCCGTGATCTCGGTCGAAGTCATGCGCCAGCTCGGAATTTACGACGCCGGCAAACTGAAAAATTATTCGCCTTTGCCGATCAAGAACCGGCGCGGCGAAACGGTCGGCAGAGTCGAAGCGAGTTTTAAGATTTGAGGTAAATATGAAAAGTCTTTTATGTATTTTAGTGATTCTTTATATGTTCATTTGTTGTTTTCGCTCAGAAAGAACCCGATAAAACACCGGATAAAATCACGGATAAACAAACATTGGAACTTCCTAAACTCAAAAGGTCGAAGCCGCGAATTGAAATGCAGGAAGCGCTGAAGATAATGGAGAAATATCTTAAAAAAGAGAAAATAGATACATCGGACTTTTATATATCACAGGTAAAAATGATTCAATACGGCTCGGAAAATAGCAAAAACCCCGCATGGTATTTTGGGTGGGTAAATGTTGATGGCAGTCTTGGTAACTATATTGAAATCGCAGTTTTTATGGATGGTAGTATCGCGCATCTTCCCTCGCTGTAAACGATGTAAAATAATTTACCGACGCGTGCAGATTGTCCGCCGATGCGTTGAGAGAACTTGCCGACGGGTGCAGATTGTTTGCCGTTGAGTGTAGAATAATTAAAGATTATGGCACAAGCACAACAGGAAAATTTACCGCCGAAATTGCGGAAAACGGCTGGCGGCGATATTGATGTAAATTCGCTGGCGGACCTTCTCGAATGGTTTTTGAATAACGACAGCCGTGTCGGGATTGTCCGGCTTCCGCAGGTTGAGGAGCTTTTCGAGTGGAAGCAGGCGGACGATGCGGCAAACGGCATCGAGGTTTACCCGTTTGAAAATGCTGAAGCGCGGCTCGCGATCGGCGCGTTTCAGGCACTCGGCGAAAACGAGACGGAAGAAAAGCTCGGGCGTTGGATCACCGATATTTTGCAGGCGCTCGGCGATTCGAAACAGACCAACGAGGACATCGCCGCGAGTTATCGGCTCGAGCTAGGCAAATCGCACGTCGCGCAAGCCGCCAAGATTCCGAACAAAACGGAACGGCGAATTTATCTGACAAGCTGCTGGATCGAATCGCTTTGCACGGCGGAAGCCAGATTTTTAGGCTGGGTTTATCAGGAACTCTACGGCAAACCGTTTCAGCCGATTGCGAATTAGGGGAAAATAAAATGGCACAGGTAAGTTTATCGATCAAAGAGAAGGTTTCGGCGGAAGAATGGAAGACGCGGATCGAACTCGCGGCACTTTACCGCCTGGTCGCGCTTTACGGTTGGGACGATTTGATCTTTACGCATATTTCAGCGCGTGTGCCAGATGAAGAAGGACATTTTCTGATCAATCCGTACGGCTTTTTGTTTGAAGAAATCACGGCTTCGAGCCTGGTCAAAGTCAATTTGCAGGGCGAGATCGTTTCGGAGACGGCGCATTTTATCAATCCGGCAGGTTTTACGATCCATAGTGCGATTCACGCCGCGCGGCACGATGTCGCCTTCGTTTTGCATATCCATTCGCTTCACGGCGTGGCGGTTTCGGCGCAAAAAGACGGTCTTTTGCCGCTCTCGCAGCAATCGCTTTTTCCCTTATCGTCGCTTGCCTATCACGATTACGAAGGCATTGCCCTCAACGAAGCGGAAAAACCGCGGCTGGTTGCCGATCTGGGCGCGAAAAACCTGATGATCCTGCGAAACCACGGGCTTTTAACCTGCGGAAGATCGGCAGCGGAGGCATTTTTGTTTATGTATCTGCTCGACGCCTCGTGCCGGATTCAGATTTTAGCGCAGTCGGGCGGAAAGGAACTTGTTCACATTCATCCGCAAATTTTGCAGGGCATCGCCGCGCAGGTCGAAAAGGTCACCACAGGTTTGGGCGCCGACCTTGCTTTCCCCGCACTCCTGCGAAAATTAGACCGCCTTGACGCGAGCTATAAAACTTAAAACTATCTGCCGAAAGTGTTGCACTGGCGCATATCGCCCGATTGCAAACCTTTGGCGAACCAGCTCATTCTATCGCGGGACGAACCGTGCGTGAATGATTCGGGAACGACATAGCCTTGCGAACGTTTCTGGATCGTGTCGTCGCCAACCGACGACGCAGCGGTTAAGGCTTCTTCGTAATCGCCCGTTTCGACGAGTCCTTGTTTTTGCGCGTAATATGCCCAAACGCCCGCATAGCAATCGGCTTGCAGTTCGAGCGCGACGGACATTTGATTAGAATTTCCTGCCGCATCAACTTTATCCATTGTTCCAATGAGATTCTGAACGTGATGCCCGACTTCGTGCGCGATAACGTATGCTTGCGCGAAATCGCCCGGTGCTTTGAATTCGTTTTTCAGCTCGCGGAAAAATGCGAAATCGAGATAAAGTTTTTGGTCGCCCGGACAATAAAAAGGTCCGGTTGACGAACTTGCGTTGCCGCACGCCGACTGAATCTGATCGGTGTAAAGAACGAGTTTCGGATTGGTATAACGCCGGTTCGCCTGCTGCGGCAGAATTTTGCCCCAGACATCTTCGGTACTGCCGAGAACGGACGCGGCAAATTTCTTTTGATCGTCGTTCGTTTGCTGATTTTGCGGTCGCTGCTGCTGAACCTGCGTCTGACCGGGCGAATTATCAAGCAGCTGACGCGGGTCAATCCCGCAAACCAAGGCTGCCACCAGCACGACCAGCATTCCCAAACCGCCGCCGCCGAGCGCAATCGTCTTGCCACCTATTCCGCGCACATCTTCAACATTGTCGCTTTCTCTGCCTTCTAACATTTTTCGTTTCCCCCTCGCTAAACCGTTTTCCGAATTCTAACATTTTGTCGAAACAACCGTAAATCACTATGATTGAAAAATGAATTTAAACGATTGGAAAGAAAGCGGAAAATATTTTGACTGCGATGGTTTACCCGTCTTTTATCATTTGACCGAAAAATCTGACGAAGTTCTGCTTTGTCTGCACGGCTTTCCGGCTTCGTCGTTTGATTATCATAAAATTTGGGGCGATTTATCGAAAAAATTTGCCGTTTTGAGTTTTGATCTGATCGGCTACGGCTTTTCCGCAAAACCTATGAATTTCGGCTATACGACCTTTAATCAGGTTGATGCTTTAGTCGCACTGCTTGAAAATTTGCAAATTAAACGCGTTCATATTCTTGCCCACGATTACGGCAACACGATTACGCAGGAACTTCTCGCCCGCGACCAAGAAATGCATCTTAACTTTTCAATCGAAACGATTTGTATGCTCAACGGCGCACTTTTCCCCGAAACGCATCGCCCGATTTTGGCGCAGAAAATTCTCATCAGCCCGCTCGGAT
>JBDTZT010000582.1:0-3373 GCA_040005005.1 Actinomycetota bacterium | reverse complement strand
TATTTGACGGCTTCATCAACCGCGTAGCTTAATGTTTCTTCTAATTCTCTGGTTAGCATATTTGAAAACTTCTTTGATGATTATCTCACAAAATTCGTTTAAACTATTATTGTCCTTAATTCAAAACAACATTTTTTAGTTGCTCTGAGTGCGACAAATCATCTGTCCAAACCTGTATTTTCTAGTTTGGCATATTCAGCGAAAAATCAATAATCTCGCTACTTTTGACCGAAACTTTTTGCGCGTCTTTGACGATATTTTGAAACCATTCTTTGGCTTCCGTCTCGGTTTTCGGACGATTTTTGAAGGTAATTACAAAAATCGAATATTCGCCCGGTGCGGCTTTGACCTCAAATTTGCCCGTCGGCATAATCTGCGCTGAAAAACTGCCGAATCGTGATTGTTCCAAACTCACCCCTGTTTTTACCATCACGACAACTGCTTGTTCTTTGCCGTCGTAGCCCGCAACTTTTCCTCTGACCGTTCCCATATCGCCCGCCAGAACAATCTGCACGCCTTTGAGTTCTTCGCCTTCCTTGATTTCGATTGGCGAATTGCTCAAATCCCGGCCGCCGAGCGTTGCCGATTTGAAATAAAAACTCTGATTGTTAAAAAACAGCCAGTATTTTCCTTCGCTTAATTTCCCGACGCGGAAAGGTCTTTCCTTTACTTTTTGCTGATTTTCCTCATTATAAGACATAAAACTATCCGAATAACCCATCACTTTGGTTTTATCATCAATGACAAAAATTCCTGTCGCCGGCGGCACATCTTTATCGCCTTCGACGACGATTGTGCCGCTGATGCTCGATTCAACCGGGACTTCAAAATCGAGGTCGACCAGATTTTTATCGGTAATTTCGATGTCTTTCGACATATTCGGATATTGGGTCGGTTTTTTATCCGCGTCTTTTTCCGAAGTGTAAACGGAGCCTTGCGAAATCGTAAGGCGATATTTTCCTTTCGGCAGACTTTTCAGCGACCACTCGCCCACTTTGTTAGAAGTTGCCGAATTTCCCGAAGTGTAAATTTCCGCAACCAGTTCGTCGCGGTCGGACATTTTGAAAAAACTGACCGTAAAATTGGTGAGCGGTTCACTGCTTTGCTTTTTAACAATCTTTCCCGAAATACCGAAAAGCTGCCGTTCCGGCAAAGTAAGGTCAATCGCGACCTGTTCCTGTCCGGGAAGAATTTCTATTTCCTTCGCATTTTTTGAGTTTTCGCCTTCGGGATAATAAGTTTTGAGAATCGAGCCCTGGCTGTCGCGGACATTGTAAATATATTGCCCTGAATTTTGATTGTGCGAAACGGGTTCGATCACGCGGACGATGTATTGTCCTTCGGGCAAACCCGCCAGACGATAAAATCCGCGGTCATCGGTTTGCGCTTTTCCGACGCTCGATTCGCTGTTATATGAAGCGGGAATATTTGAAAAACGGTCGCCTTCCTTGCGCAGGGCTTCGACCTTGACACCAACTGCCGATTCGCCGTCCGCGTAAAGAATTCGGCCGCTGATCGCGCCGCCGCGCCGCGCCCGAACGACAATCTGAAACTCGCCCAAACCGCTGACCGTTATTTTTTCAAATTGACTATCGGCATTTTCGTTTTTTTCGCCCGGCGGCTGACGCGGAGACGAAAATTTGTAGGAATCCTGATTCAAAATGCCTTCGCTTTTGACGTATGAAAGATAAGTTCCGGCTTTGACGTTTTTGATGACGAACTCGCCGTTTTCGTCGGTCTTGACGAATTTTGTCGAATATTTCGAATACATCTCACCATTTTCGGTAATTAATGTAATCAGAGCGTAGCGAAGCGGACGGCTCGTGTCTTCGTAAATCAGCCGCCCGCGCACCGTCGCGCCCGTTATTTTCAAATCGTCTTCATCTTCTCTGTAAAGCCCGCCGCCACTGCCGTTGCCATTGCCGATTCCACGTATTACAACTTTAGGTGCAACTGTAGTAGTGGTGACAGTCGTATCCGAATTATTATCGTCTTTTTTATCCTGTGCAAAAACGAATCCGAAGCCAAAAATAACGATTAAAAACAAACTGCACGAACGAAACAAAATTGAATTTTTCCTGGACATTTCGGGAACTTCCTTTGTAAAAACATTGAGTTGTTTTGCGATAATATCACAAAACAATTCAAACGAATATGTTTTTTTTTGACAATTTAGCCGTCATTTTTCCGGCCCGCCGGAAGTATTTCGCGCCCGATAAAATAAAGAATCAATGACAAAACCATCAACGTAAGCGTCGCCGGCAAATCTGAATTTGCGGCTTTGAAAAACGGATTGCCCGTTTCCGCCCATTTTCTGAAACTCTCCGGTAAATTAACAAGAACCAAATCAACCGCAAAAACCGTCCGTCGGCATTTCATTTATTTTTTCTTTTTGACCGTGACGGTTTCCGTCTTGCCGGCTTCGATCTTTACGGTCTGCGCTTCTTTGATCGCGTCATCGAGCCATTTTAAGATTTCTTCGCGGTTTTTTCCGGTGAGACTTTCAGGGTAAAAAATGATGGCGTATTCGCCCGGCGCATCTTTTACTTCAAACTCGCCGTTTTCGTTTGAAGTTGCACTGCGGAGATAGCTTGCATTTTTTCGTTTTGCCGCGTCGGTCGGAATAATTGAAAGTTCCAAACCTTTGACAGGTTCTTTTTCGTCATTCAAAACCGTTCCTTTCAGTGTTCCGACATCTTTGCTGAGAATAATCTGAACATTCCGCAAAACTTCGCCTTCTTTGACCTCAAACAAATTGCCGAGCAAATCCGTTCCGTTGAGCGTCGCGCTTTTGATGTAATAGTCGGTGTCTCCGGTAAAGACATTAAAATAATTTTTCCCTTCCGGCACATTCTCCAATTTGAAATCGTGATTCGTTTTTGAAGGCGTTTCTGTATCCGTATTTCGATAATTTCCAATAATTGTGCTCACCGCACTTTCGTCTTTTTCGCCGCTTGCCTGAATCGTCATGCTTTTCGGCATTTCCTGACTGTTTTCGACCGTCGCCGTTCCCGAAATTGTCGCACCGTAACCAACTTCAATGACCATTTCCGTAATGTCTTTGTCATTGATTGTTATTTCCTCGGTCTTTTTGGCGAGTTTCGGTTTGGGCGGAATGCTGCGGTCCACATTTGTCATCCGGTTAGAATTACCGTAATCGCCCGTATATCGCTGATAATCGCTTTCGTTTTCAACCGGCTCAATGATAATTTTATAAGTTCCTTTCGGTAAATCCTTAAACTTCCAATTGCCGGATTGGTCGGTCAGGGCGACATTTTGCTGTCCCCGGCCTAATTCGTTAAAAAGCGAAAAGGTTTCGTCATTGCCGTTTCTTTTAAGGCTAATCCGTGCTTTGACGGGCGATTTGTCTTTT
>JBDTZT010000581.1:0-3374 GCA_040005005.1 Actinomycetota bacterium | reverse complement strand
ATTTTTGGCGAACTGAGTGCGGAAGAATTCTTAGGCTTTGACACGGAAACGACCGACCTTGACCCATATCAAGGAAATATTCGGCTCGTCCAGTTCAGCAACGGCAAAAATACTTACGTGATTGATTTAAAGCCGTTCGCCGAGCGCGGCGATCTGCGGACAATGGACGAGCTGACGCCGCTTCGTGAACTGCTCGCGGCGCCGAAGCCGATAAAAATCGCGCACAACGCCAAGTTTGACGCGAAATGGGTGCGGCATCATCTCGGTACTGATGTGGACGGAATTTTCGACACGCTGCTCGCCAGTCAATTGATCGCGGCGGGCGACCAGGACCGGCGGCACAACTTGGCGGAAGTCGTCAACTTTTTTCTCGGCGTTGAACTCGACAAAAGTGAGCAGGTTTCCGATTGGAGCGCGGAGGAACTCTCGCAATCGCAGGTTCAATACGCGGCCAAAGATGCGGCGATTATGGTCGCGCTGCGGGAAAAGGTCGTTGAAAGATTAAAACAGGATAATCTGGTAAAAGTTGCCAAGCTCGAATTCGATTGCGTGATGCCGATTGCCGCGATGGAACTCAACGGTTTTTATCTCGACGAAGCACGCTGGCGCGAACAGCTTGAAAAAGTCAAAATCGAGCAGGAAAAAGTCGCGCTCGAGCTGCAAAAGATGCTTTCGGCGGGTGTTGCGCAGGCTTCGCTCTTCGGCGTCGCGGAAATTAATCTCGATTCACAGCCGCAAGTGATGGACGCGCTCAAAAACCTCGGCGTGCCGGTGCCGAACTCGACCCGCGGCTGGCAGCTCGAACCGCTCGCGCTCGAATATCCGGTGATCGCCAAACTGCTGGAATATCGCGGCGTGGCAAAATCGCTTTCAAGCTTTGGCGAAAACATTCTCGAATTTATCAAACCGCAAACCAAAAGAATCCACGCCGATTTTCGCCAGATCGGTGCGCCGACCGGACGTTTTAGCTGCTCGAAACCGAACATTCAGCAAATCCCGCACGATGAAGCGTATCGTCGCTGTTTTCGGGCACCCGAAGGCCGAAAACTCGTGATTGCCGATTATTCGCAAATTGAACTCAGGATTTTAGCGGAGTTTTCAAACGACGAGAATTTTATTGACGCGTTCAAATCGGGCGCGGATTTTCACACGATTACCGCCGCACAGGTTTTCAATGTCGCGGCGGAAGAAGTTTCGTCCGAACAGCGTTCGTTTGCCAAGCGTCTGAATTTCGGGGTGGTTTACGGTATCGGCGCGTCGCGTTTTGCGTTGATGACCGGACTTTCCCAAAATCACGCCGAAGACACGATGCGGAAATATTTCGGCACCTATCGCGGACTCGACGCCTACCTGCGCGATTCGGCGCGCCGCGTTGTTCACGACCGGATCGCACGGACCGGTTCGGGCCGGATGTTAAAGTTTCGCTTTGACGAAAATGACCGCGCCCAAATCGGCGCGGCCCAGCGCAACGGCAAGAATTTTCCCATCCAGGGGACGAGTGCCGACATCTTAAAACGCGCCCTGCATCTGCTGCACAAAGAAATGTTCGGCACTTCCGCCAAATTGGTCAATATCGTTCACGACGAAATCATCGTCGAATGCGACGAACCGGAAGCGCAGCAGATCGCCGACAAACTCGAAAAAGCAATGTGCACGGCAGGCGAAGAATACGTCAAAAAAGTTCCCGTCAAAGTTGACGTTCACATCGCCGACGAATGGACGAAATAAATGGAAAATGGAAAATGGAAAATTAAATCAAAATATTTTCCATTTAATCAACGGGGTTTGAAATTTTCAGCAGATTAGCAAAAGTTCTGAGATGTTCGGGCGTGAATTTCAGTTCGGCATTGCCGATTTTCAGCTTAACGTCCGCTGCTTTGGCAATTTTTTCGAGGTTTTCGCGGGAAATCTTAAAATTCAGATACTCCATATTCTCCGCCTTCCGCGCGGCATATCGCGCATCGCCCAGATCAAGCGTTTCACTGCCGATGGTGACCGTCCAATTATGCGATTCGGCAAATTTCGGCTTTTTGTTCAGAACCCAAAACGTAAAATTTATCGTCTCGGGTGCGGCGGTCAAGGTTTTGCCCTGATAGAAAAAAGCCATTCCAAAATTCAACGCTTCAACGCCTCTTCGTTTATCCTGATCGCTCCCGAAATCGTCGCCGTGAACCATTATTTTTGACATATTCGACGCGTCATCATAGCTCAAAGTAATATTTTTATCGGCTTTCAAGGTTTTTATCTGTTTCGCAATCGCCTCGTTGGTTTTCGATTGAGCAAACGATGCGGCGGCGGCAATTAAAATCATTAGCGGCAAAAAGATATATTTTTTCATCCGGTTATAAACAACTCCCGCCATCAATCAAACCATTTTCGCGGGCGGAATTCAATAAAATTATTCAGCAACCCGAAAAAACAAAAAAGGACGACCGCTTTTGAGGTCGTCCGATATGTTTTGGTTTGAACTAAATTTATTTAGCCGTTGCTTCCGATTCTTTGTCTTTGGGCAGAATGTAGAGAATCCGCGAACAGTTTTCGCAGGTGATGATCTGGTCGCCGCGGCGGACTTCCATTTGGATGTGCGGACGCAGTTTGATGTAGCACGCGCTGCACGAACCGTTGATGACTTCGGCAACCGCAATGCCGTCGCGGCTGCGTTGGGCAAAACGGTCATAAACGGACGCTAAGTTTTTCGGCAGCGTGACGAAAACCTTTTCGCGTTTGACGGTTTCGCTGTCAAATTCTTTTTTGGCTTTGGAAATTTCTTTTTCAAATTCCTTGATTGCCGCATCGCGTTTTGATTCGAGGCTGTTGATCTCGTCGGCGCGTTCTTCGAGCGTCTTTTCGACTTCTTCAATCGCCGTCATTTTTTCCAAAGCCTGCGTTTCGAGCGTGTTGATCTGCTTTTGCACGGTGTCGGTGTCGCGCATCGCGGTTTCATATTCTTTTTGGTTTTGCGCGTGTTTCAGATTGCGGCTGGCGCGTTCAAAATAATCCTTCTGCAATGCTGTTTCGGCTTCGAGCTTGCCGCGTTCGGCTTGCAAATTGTCGCGCTGCGTTTGTATTTCGCGAATAGAAGAGGCGTGCTGTTCAAACTCTTGTTCAATACTTGCACGCCTCTCGTCTGCCGTTTCGATTGTCTTTTTTAATCGTCTGATTTTAGTATCGGTTATTTGTAAATCTACTAACTTTTCAAGTTCTGCTTTCACGTTTTTTAAAAAATCCCCTTAAATCTATCTTAAATTATAATTATTTTACACGACATTTTTCAAAATGTGTAACGGGTTATTAGAAAGTGCAAAGTGCAAAGTGCAAAGTGCATAGTTTTTAGTTCTCAAGCTTCGGATTAGGAGTCTCAGATCGGGTCCACG
>JBDTZT010000049.1:0-11394 GCA_040005005.1 Actinomycetota bacterium | reverse complement strand
TCTGCCGGCAAGTGCAGTTGTTGCTCTGCCGAAATCGGACGAATCGACCCGCGTCGAACTGCTGTTTGCTTGAAACGGCGCAAGGTTCAAATTATTGAAGATGTTAAAGAAATTGACACGCAAGTCAAGATTTGCATTTTCTCCAAAAACTCCCGAACCCCATTTGCCGAAAGCAAATTTCTTGGCAAGAGACAAATCAACATTGAAATAACGCGGACCGCGAAATACGTTTCGTCCGATGCCCGGAAGTTGGAGGAAAGGATTGGCATTGAACTGAATGACCGACAGAAAATCCCTGTTGCATCCCGCACCCGCACCGCAGTTGGCTCCCTGAATATAGCTGTTCGGGAAAATTCCGCCGTTCAGGAAGTTATCGTTGCTGTTGCCGAGCGGTTGCCGCCCGAAATACTGCGTCGGGCGCGGGTCGCAGAAATTACCAGGCGTATTTGCCTGCTGCAAACAGCCACCGGTTCGCGGTGTCCACGGGAAACCGTTGTTCCAAGTAACAATCGAACTGATCGACCAACCGCCAAGCAAATCGCCGCCGATATTATCCTGATTTTTGAACCAAGTCGGCTCCCAGGTTGCCGAAGCCACATAAGCGTGTCTGACATCAAAATCGGACGGACCACGCTCTTGGCTCTGGTCAACCGGAAAACTCTGATTCGTGCAGGCGCACGGCGATTCAAACGATGCCGTGTCAATGCTTTTTGCCCAGCGATAGTTCATATCGAAGGAAACCTGTCTCATAAATCTTCCCTGCAAGCGCGTGATCATCGCGTTGTAGTTGGAATTTACGTCAGGGCTGGCAAAATAAGCCGCAAAAACGTTCGGATTTCCACCTGGCGAGGTCAGATGAACTGGCAGAATTCTGACGAAATGCCGTCCTTGACTGCCTTGAAAGCCGACCGTCGCAACCATACCGAGCGGCAGTTGGTATTGACCTTCGAGCGAATATCTGTAAACGGTTGCATCGGGTAAATCACGCGGAGTTCCGTAAATTTCGATCGAGCCGCTGTTCGGCAAGCCAGTGGTCGGATTTGTTCCGCCGCCGAGCACCGGATTTGCCGGATAACCGAGAATCCCGTTACTGCTTGAAACAAAGGTAATCAAGCCGTCAACGAAAGGCGTTCCGAATCCGTCGGTTGTTCCGTTTGTTCCGCAACAAATGCCGAAAATACTGCCGTTCGGCGGATTTCGGCGGGCATTTGCGAGCAGTGCATTCGGCAAACGGTCGAAACCGATGCCGCCGCCACCGCGAATGACGAGTTTGTTTTCTCCAAACCAATTCGGGCTGTAGGCAAACCCGAGTTGCGGCGCAAAGTTTGTATAATTAGCATCCGAAAGGGTTTTCTCAACAGAAATCTTCGCACCTGTTAATCCGCCCGTCGGTCCCAAAGTTAAATTTCCGATGTCGCTGTTGCTCGACGTAATGGGTGAAAATAATTCCCAGCGCAAACCCATATTCAGCGTCAGATTCGGTCGGAATTTCCAATCATCCTGAACGAAAAAGCCTAAATCTCCGGTACTGAATTTTGCATTGTTTCCGGTCGGTTTTCCTTGTTGAGTCGCGACGATTTCCTCAAAAATCGGTGTGCCGTTGGCAAAATTCCATAAGCCTTTGAACGAATACAAAGGACGTGCGCCGCCGACTTCGCCGTTACTGTTTAAATCGCGGCGGTATTCACCACCGATTTTCAGAGCGTGATTGCCGAAAATTTTGGTAAAGACATCACGAAATTCAAGTTGTCTTTCGTTGATGATACCCGGCGTATTTAATCCACGCGGTGCGCCGAAACGGACACGGTCGCCGTAAAGCGATTCGATTTCGATACGCGGAAGTCCGAAATCAGTATTCGGATTGGTTTTCGTTTCATCATAACCCCAACGGGTAATATTGAATCGCGCTTCATTAAGCATAGTCGCCGAAAAGTTTTTTCGGTAAATAAAACCCAATGCATAGCTCAAACGCTTGGAAGTAATATCCGCCATCTCACGCCCTTGCGAGGCATAATCCGCGGTTGTTGCCGTGTTCGGAACGATGTAAGATGAAACCGTGAATTGGTCGTTTGAAGATATATTCCAATCAATTCGCGTGTTGTACTGATTTCCTCTGAATTTTGACGGAATGGTCACAAGTACTTTTTGCAAATCGGCGATTCCGTCCAATCCACCGCCGACCGGTGCGCCGCCGGTATTAAAAAATTGAACATAGCTGCCGTATGCTCCGGTAATGCTGCCGATGTCCAACCCGTTTCCAACGACTGCGCAACCGACATTTATATCACCGCTTAAATCCGAACAACTCGGTGTAACCACCGATACGATCCGCGGCTGAATGCCCGGCGCGCCCAAGATTCTCGCACTTAAAGTACCTGCCCGAGCAGCAATTACCGCCTGCCGATAAGCTGCTGTTTCGACATATACGGGAGTCTGATTGACGTTGTTGGCAGCACTCGACAATCCTTCGTAGGCAAAAAAGAAAAATACACGGTCTTTGACAATTGCTCCGCCGAAACTTCCGCCGTAAGACTTATATTTTTGCTCAACCTTCGTCGGTCCCGAGCCAATATTTCGCGGCAGTTGATTGAACGAATTAAGCGACGGATCGTTAATTTTGAAAAAAGCACTACCGCGAAATTGATTCGTTCCGTTTTGCGAAACGACCTTAATTTGTGCGCCGCTGTTGCGTCCGTCTTCTGACGAATAGGTGCTGGAAGTAATTTGAACTTCTTTGACGCTTTCCTGACTTGGCGTGATAACTGCGCCGCCGCCCCATGTTTGACTGTTAACGCTTGAGCCGTCAATTTGAAAATTGTTTGACGATACGCGCTGACCGTTGGCTGAAATCGGCTGGCGGTCTTCGGTTGCAAAGATTGAATTACTCGAAGCACCGGGTCCGCTTGTATTGGGTAATCTTGTCCCCGAGCCGTCGGCACTTCTCGCGCCGGTGCCGAAAACGCCCGGTGTCAGCCGCGCAAGTTCATACGGATTGCGTCCATTTTGCGGCAAGCTCAAAATTTCAGCGGTTGTAATGGTTTTTCTGATGTTCGCGTCTTCAGTTTCAAGCGGCGCGGGGTCTGCCGTGACCGTCACTGTTTCCGAAATGCCGCCGGCTTGCAAAGACACATTAACGCCTTCTAAAGTTTCAGCGCTGATTGTCACATCTTCGACGACTTGTTTTTTAAAATTTTCCTTTTCGACCGTGACCGTGTATAAACCCGGCGCGAGTCCTGAAAAACGGTAAAAACCGCCGTCGCTCGTTTTTGTTTGTTGTGTTTGATTTGTTTCTTTACTGGTTAAAGTTACGTTTGCGTCAGCAACGATTGAGCCGGCGTTATCCGTAACGGTTCCTTGAATGCCGGCCTTGAATTGTGCATTGGCAACGATGGCCACACTTGCCAAAAACACAAGGCACCCGAGCAGATTGATTAATTTAAAAGTTGTTTGCCGCATAAAATCCTCCAAAAGCATTATGCAAATCTGAATTCTAATTTTTAAGAACTAAAAAGACGGAATATTTTTTATAAGATATTTAATACCTTATATGTAAGTCTGAATTAAAAAGAAAATTAAACGACTACCATCGGAAATATGGTTTTACTAAATCGTCTTACTAAATCGTTTTAGTAGTATTTTACAAATCTATAACATAGTATTAAGTGTAGTCAAGGGAATTATTAAGAGTTGATAAAACGACGGATTTTCTATATGTTCATAGCTTGAAAGAACTAGCGTGTGAGAAGAGATCTGCAATGCCTGCAAAAAAAGAAAATAAGGCAAGAAATTCCAACGGCAATTTGATGGAGTCTTCGCAACCAAAAAACATTAGTTTGAAAGATGTCGCGGCATCATTAAAGCTTTCGCCGACAACTGTTTCGGTGGTCCTCAACTATTCGCCGTTAGCCGATTCAATTCCGCAGGAAACCAAAGACCGTATTTTTGAAGCGGCGCGTTCGCTGAATTATCGCCCGAACTATATTGCGCGTTCGCTGCGCAATCAGCGGACACATACGATCGGCGTTTTGATACCGGAAATGAGCGACGGTTATTCGGCGGCGGTTTTGAGCGGCGTTGAAGAAAAACTACTTCAGGAAGGCTATTTTTATTTTGTGGCGAGTCATCATCACCGCGAAGAATTAATTGAAAAAAATACGCATTTTCTGGTTGGCCGGTGCGTCGAGGGCATTTTGGCAATTGACACGCCGATTCATCAGCAGAGTTTTCTGCCGATCGTTTCGATTTCCGGACACGATCACATCAAAGGCTTAACAAATATCGTTCTCAATCACGAACGCGCCGCACAGCTGGCAATCGAACATCTTTACCAGCTCGGGCATCGAAAAATCGCCGTCATCAAAGGACAGGAATTCAGCTCCGATACGGAAGTCCGCCTTAAAACGATGCTCAAAGCGGCACTGGAATTCGGCATTGCAATCGAAGATAATTGGATTACCCAATTAATTGGCGACGATCCTTCACCTGAAACGGGTTATCTCGCAACGAAAGAGCTTTTATCACGCGGCAAAAAGTTTACGGCGATTCTGGCTTTTAATGATATTTCGGCAATCGGCGCGATTCGGGCACTGCGCGAAAACGGGTTCGAGGTTCCGAACAACGTTTCAATTATTGGATTTGACGACATCATAGCGGCGGAATTTCACTATCCGGCGCTAACGACAATTCGTCAACCGCTCAAAAAAATGGGCAGTTTGGGCGCGGAACATCTTCTGCAAAATATTCAAAAAAATCCGGTTGACACGATTTCTCTGGAAATCACCGTCGAGCCTGATTTAATTATTCGTCAATCAACCGCGAAAGTTATCGAATAAGAATTGCAGAAATTAATCATTTCAGTCAATTTCTAATTGGCGGTAATTTCCGTCCCAATAGACAAGCGGATTTTCGTCTTTCACGTTCGATTTTTCAATCAAACCGACAAAAATCGTATGGTCACCGCCTTCGTGCGCGTAAGCCAAACGGCATTCGAGCGTCACGAAAGCATCTTCCAAAACGGGAATTTCGCCGATACCGAGCCGGTAGAGGGCGCCGTCGAATTTATCGTTCAACTGCGAAGCAAATCGGTTTGAGAGATTTTCCTGTCCTTCCGCCAACATATTGACGACAAAAAATTCGCTTTCCTGAAAGGCATCATGACTTCCCGTTTTTTTCTCAATGCAAACGAGAATCATCGGCGGTTCGAGCGAAACGGAAGTAAACGCGCTGACCGTAATACCGTGAAATCTGCCGGTTGCGTCTTTCGTTGTAACAACCGTGACACCGCTCGGAAACCGCGCCAGCGCAGCGCGAAATTCATCTTTACTGATAGCCATAGTTTCAAAATTTGTATCCATCTGTGCGAGCTAAAATTGAATCCTAAAAGTCTGAGGAAACTAAAGTTTAACTGACGGTTACGAAGATTTTACCAAAGTCCGAAAGTTTGCCATAGTTTTATTTTCAATCTTTCCGTAAAATCAATTCTTATGAAATTAAAAATGCTTTTGTTTCTGCTCTGTTTCTGTTCGGGCATTGTTTTGGCGCAATCACCAGGCAAAATTCTGAGTCAGGCAAATAAAGCTTTTGGCGGCGAAAAGTCTTTGAAAACGATTCGGTCATGGCAAATTTCCGGAAAAATCACGCGTCAATCGGACGGTGCCGGCGGCGCCTATCAAGCCTTCGCGCAAAATCCGAATTTCTATGGCGAAACTTTTGATTTGAACGGTTTTGAGTCGGCGGTCGGCTTTAACGGGAAATCAGGCTGGACACGCGATTCAAAAAACGGTCTGCGAACCTTAACGGGCGACGCGAGCCGTGATTTTCAAGCCGAAACTTTTTATCGAAATTCGCGTTGGCTCAACATCAAAGCGGAAAAATCAAAAATATCTTCACTCGTCAAAACGACCGTGGGCGACAAAGCGGCCAACGCCGTCACTTTAACGACGGCAAAAGGCGTCCAAATTAAATTGTATTTCGATGCGGCGACCAATCTTCTGCTGCGTGAAGAAATTCCGCATGGGGCGAGCGGCAAAGTTATTGATTACAGCGATTACCGCAAGATTGACGGCGTGTTTGAAGCATTTTCAATCGTTTCAAAAATCGGCGATGAAACTTTTGAGATCAAACTCGACGAGGTAAAACACAACCCGCAAATCTCAAAATCGCTTTTCGATTTTCCGCGTATTTCGAGCGAACCTTTGCCCGACATCAAAATTTTATTGGACGAAATTCGGGCGAACGCCGAAAAAATTGATGAGCTTTTGGAGAATTACAGCTTCAAGGAAACGCGGATTGACCGCGAGATTGACAAGTCGGGAAACTTGATTGAAAAAGAATCGGAAACCGTTCTGCTCAGTTTTTATAAAGGCAATCGTATTCGTCGCCAGATCGAGAAAAACGGCAAACCGCTTTCCGCGTCCGAACAGGCGAAAGAAGACAAGACGGTCGAAAAACAGGTTGCCGACATCGAAGAAAAAATCGCTAAAAAAGAAAAACGCGAGGCAAATAATTCCGCCAAAACGCCTGACGAAGACAATAAACGAATCACGCTTTCGGACGCGCTCAAAGGTTCGCTGCTGGTCAATCCGCGCCGCGAACGTTTTCGCGGGCGCGACGTGATTGTTTTCGATTATGAACCGAATCCGCAATTTAAAGCGCAGACGCGGATGGAAAAACTTTTCGCGCTCTGCAACGGTGCGGTTTGGGTTGACGCAAACGGCAAACAGGTCGTCCGGCTCGAAGCCTTTCTGCTGCAAAGCGCGGGAAACTTCATCGGCAAGGTTAAGCGCGGCGCGTCATTTTCGCTTGAAAACGAGCTTGTCAACAACGAAATCTGGCTGCCGTCGCGGGCGGACATAAATCTTTCGGTCAAAATTCTGTTTGCGGGAATTAACATCAATAACCTCATCAAATACGGCGATTACAGCAAATCGAAAGTCGAGGTCAAAGACGCGACGGTTGATAATCCGCCAAAGCCGTAAATTAATGTTTTGTAAAGATTAAGGAGATAAAGGTGGCGGAGAGAACAGGAGTCGAACCTGCATGACCTTACGGTCGGTAGTTTTCAAGACTACTGCAATACCATTATGCGATCTCTCCGCAAAACATTGCGAATTGAAAATATATCGCAAAGTTTCGCCGATTACAAATCTTAATAAAAATCGTGAGCCAAAATAATAAACTTGGCTCACGATTTTTTGTTTTAAAGTTGATTTCGTTTTTTTATTTTCCCGATGTCAAAAGCCGGTTGATTTGTGAATCAAGTTTTTCGGTTTTATCCCAACCGCTGTCTTTCATTTCGATTTCACCCGCTTGATTGATGAGAAAATACGCCGGATAACCCATATTGATATTGCCTGTGCGGTCGCGGTCGGCGTATTTCAGCAAAACGCCGAAACTGCTCGGAATAATGTCGAAATTAAACGGTTTCATTTTCAGGAAACTTTCAACTTTGGTCGGATTGTCCGTCGTCAAACCGAGAAAAACCACGTCTTTGCCTTTATAACTATTGGCGATTTGATTGAGTTTCGGGATTTCGCTGTCGCAAATCGGGCATTTGGTTGACCAGAATGTGATCAAGACGACTTTGCCTTTTAATGATTCAAGTTCGACGGTTTGCCCGGCCATCGTCGCGGCGCTGAAATTTTCCGCTAATTGTTTGCTTTTCTGCCCGAAAGCATAAGCCGTGAATGACAGAACTAAAGCTAAACAGAAAAATATCCGTAGTAATTTCATAAATTTTATGACCTGTAAATTGAGACTTGAAGTGTTGGCAATCGTTCAACACTATTTAAAGTAAATTGTTAAATGGATTTTTATTCCTAAAATTCGGGGGGAATTTTTCGAAGGCAAATATGTTAAAATAGTTATATGTTACTTGAATCGCTCGAAGCGCAAAATTTCCGCAATCTCAATGGAAAAATCAATTGCGGAAAAGGCTTAAACATTATTTTCGGCGAAAACGGACAGGGAAAAACCAACTGGCTCGAAGCGATTTATCTGCTTGCCACCACCAAATCTTTCAAAACTGCCAAACTAACGGAAACGATTTGTTTCGGCGAAGAACTTGCCATTGTTCGGGGGCTTATTCAAAAGAGTGCTGAAATTCACCGGAATTTGCAAGTTTTTTTGCAGGGAAACACGAAAACTTTAAGCGTCAATAACAAAAAAGAAACGATCAATCGCTATTTGGGCGAGCTTCACGCGGTCATTTTTAATTCTGACGAACTCGAAATCGTGCGCGGCAGCGCGGAGGCGCGGCGGAAATTCTTGGATGGCGGAATCGTTTCGATTTATCCGCCGTTTGTCCAGACTTTGACGGATTACAATCGCGTTATCAAGCAGAAAAATTCGCTTCTTCAATCGGCGCAGGAGAGCGGATTTTCGCTTGAAAAGACAGCGGAAATGCTCGCACCCTGGAACGAACAACTTATTCATCTGGCCACGCGGATTCATAAAGCGCGGCTTCGTTACGTCGAAAGGTTGAATGAAGTTTTGGAGAAAAAACTTTTCGGCAAAGAAGAAGTTTCGATTTCCTACGCTTCGTCGCTCGAAGGCAAAGGCGATCTAGCGGATTACGCTGCGCTTTTGGCAGAACGCTTAACCTTGCGAGTGCAAGCCGAATTATCTTCCGGTTATTCATTAATCGGCACGCACCGCGACGACCTTGAAATTTCTTTCGACGGACACGAATTGCGGAAATACGGCTCAAGCGGACAACAGCGAAGCGCACTTTTGATCTTGCAACTCGCCACCGTTTCGGTTTATTTCGAGCAAAACAAAGAATATCCGCTTTTTCTGCTCGACGATATTGATGCCGAACTCGACTACAAAAGAATCGCACAACTTTTAGAGTTTTTAAGCGACAAAACGCAAACCTTTGTGACCACTTCAAAAGAAAGTTTTATCGAAAAATTTGGCGCCGGCGCAGAGATATTCACAATCGAAAACGGAATGGTTAAAATGCTTCAACAATAAGATGTTTATTGCCTTTCGCGTTATCTTAATTTGCAAAAAAATGTTAAAATTTAACTAACTTTTAACACTGAAAATTTAAATAGAGGAATATAAAATTGGCAATAGCAAAAGAAAAAATGAAAAAGAAAACAGATGAATACGATGAAGATTCGATTACCGCTCTGGAAGGACGCGAGGCGGTGCGGATGCGTCCGGCGATGTATATCGGTTCAACAAGTGAAATCGGACTGCATCATCTTGTTTATGAAGTGGTTGATAATTCGGTTGATGAAGCTCTCGCCGGTTATTGCGATACGATTGAGGTCGCGATTCACATTGATAATTCGGTGACCGTCACCGACAACGGACGCGGAATCCCAACCGGCATTATCGAACAGTTTGGTGTTTCGGCGGCGGAAGTCGTTTTGACCGTCCTTCACGCCGGCGGAAAATTTGACTCAAATTCATATAAAGTTTCCGGTGGACTTCACGGCGTCGGTGTTTCCTGCGTCAATTTTTTAAGTGAATGGTTGAAGGTGGAAATTTGGCGCGACGGCAAAACACATGAACAGGAATTTGCTACCGGAATTGCGGTGGCACCGCTCAAACAAACCGGAAAGACGACGAGACGCGGCACGAAAATCACCTTTAAACCGGATTCAACTATTTTTGAAGTCACCGATTACAGTTTTGAAAAACTATCCGAACGGTTGCGCGAAAAAGCGTTTTTGAACAAAGGCATCCGTATTTTTATCAAAGACGAACGCGACGAAACCGAAAAATCGCACGAATTTTACTACAAAGGCGGAATTGCCGAATTCGTCAAGCACTTAAATAAAAACAAATCGCCGCTGCACGACGAACCGCTTTATTTCGAGCAGATTGCGGACGAACTTTCGATTGAAATCTCGATGCAGTATAACGATTCTTACGACGAAAAAATCTTCTCGTTTGCGAACAACATCAACACGGTTGACGGCGGCACGCATCTGTCGGGTTTTCGCGGCGCGATCACGCGCACGATTAACGCCTACGCGGAAAGTTCGGGATTGTTGAAAAATTCCAAAACCGTACTGACCGGCGACGACGTGCGCGAAGGCCTGGTCGCGATTATTTCGGTTAAAATCCCGCAGCCGCAGTTTGAAGGACAAACGAAAGGCAAACTTAATTCGCCCGTCAAAGGTCAGGTCGAATCCTTCTTAAACGAAAAGCTCGGCGAATTTTTCGAGCAGAATCCGGTTGTCGCCAAGAAAATTGTCGGCAAGGCGGTTGATGCGGCACGGGCGCGTGACGCGGCGCGAAAAGCGCGTGAGATCGTCCGCAAAAGTGCGTTGGGAACTTCGACACTGCCGGGCAAACTCGCCGACTGTCAGGAAAAAGACCCGGCATTATCAGAAATTTATCTCGTCGAAGGTGACAGTGCGGGGGGAAGTGCGAAACAAGGACGCGACCGCAAAAATCAAGCCGTTCTGCCGCTTAAAGGTAAGATTCTGAACGTCGAAAAGGCGCGATTCGACAAAATGCTCGGACACGGCGAAATTAAAGCTCTAATTACCGCGCTCGGCACCGGAATCGGTAAAGACGATTTTGATGTCAATAAACTTCGCTATCACAAAATTTGCTTAATGACTGACGCTGACGTTGATGGAAGTCATATCAGAACACTTCTATTGACATTTTTCTATCGGCAGATGCCCGAACTGGTTGAAAAAGGTTACGTTTATATCTCGCAACCGCCGCTTTATAAGGTTAAAAGAGGTAAACGCGAGGAATATATCAAAGATGAAAAGCAGATGTTTCGTTTTATGATGAAACAGGCGACCGACGATTTGGTGATTAAATCAAATGAGCGGGCGATTGAAGGACGCGAATTGGCGAAAAATCTGGAGCGCATTGTCGAATTTCAAAACTATTTTTCGCGTTTCGCACGGCGTTTGAATAACGATTCAAAACTTCTCAACGCTCTGATTAATGGTTTTATCGGGGTTTTAGAAAAAAACAATATCAAACTTCGGAAGATTTTCGCGCAGGAAGATTTGATGGCCGAAGTCGAAGCCAAAGTTTCCGAAGCCGGTTTCAAAACCGAACTTTTGAACGATGAAGAACACGGGCTTTCGGAAATCGAAGTAACTTTCCCGAACGGCACGACGCTTATTTTCGATTGGGAAAAAGCAAGTTACGTCGAATTTCAAAAAACGATTGAGCTAAAACGCATTTTGGATAACGATTTTCCCGCACCGTTTATTTTGGGCGAAAACGGAAAATCGGAGACAATCACATCGCGTGAAGTTCTGCTCGAAAAAATAATGACGGCGGCGAAAAAGGATTTATCAATTCAGCGTTACAAAGGTTTGGGCGAAATGAATCCCGACCAGCTTTGGGAAACGACGATGGATCCCGAAAAACGCACATTGCTTCAGGTTCGCGTCGAGGACGCGATTG
>JBDTZT010000580.1:0-3384 GCA_040005005.1 Actinomycetota bacterium | reverse complement strand
CAATCAGACCCGGTAAAACTGCGGCGATTAAATTCATTTTTCTTCTGGACAGCGTGGGCTTCCGCCGCCAATCGCCCGAATAATACGATTTCCTACACCAGCAATTTTCCGTCAGAACCGTTGGTCGGCAACGTACCGACGAGTTCGGCGATTGTCTGGACGGGCGTCAGTGTGATTATGCTGATCGCCGGAATCGGCGCGATGGTTTGGTTTTACGCGGGTTGGCATCAACACACGACTTCGCCCGAAACGCCTGATGACGACCCGTTAATCGGTGCCAAACTGACGCCTTCGCAAAAAGCAACGGTCAAATATTTTCTCGTCGTTTCGCTGCTTTTCCTGCTGCAAATCGTGATGGGAATTATTACGGCGCATTACGGCGTCGAAGGCGGCGGATTTTACGGGATTCCTTTGCAGGATTATTTGCCGTATGTCGTCACGCGAACGTGGCACACGCAGCTCGGAATTTTTTGGATCGCGACGGCGTGGCTCGCGGCAGGACTTTTTATCGCGCCGTATATTTGCGGCTACGAGCCGAAAATGCAAAAACTCGGCGTTGATGTTTTATTCGGCGCATTGCTCGTCGTCGTGCTCGGTTCGATGGGCGGGCAATGGTTGAGCGTGATGCACAAATTAGGCACCGGCGATTTGTGGTTTTGGTTCGGTCATCAAGGTTATGAATACGTTGATCTGGGCAGAGTCTGGCAAGCCGCGCTGTTTGTCGGTTTGCTTCTATGGTTGTTTTTGATTGCGCGAACGGCAATTCCGGCACTCAGGAAAAACGACAACAGCAAATCTCTGATAATGATTTATCTGCTTTCGACCGCCGGCATCGCGCTTTTTTACGCGCCCGGACTTTTTTGGGGAATGCGTTCGCATTTAACTGTGGTCGAATACTGGCGGTGGTGGGTGGTGCATCTGTGGGTGGAAGGCTTTTTTGAAGTTTTTGCGACCGTTGTGATCGCGTTTTTGTTTGCCCGTCTGCGCGTTATCAATCCCGAACACGCGGCTTACGCGTCCTTGCTTTCAGCCGGAATTTATCTGAGCGGCGGCATTATCGGAACTTTGCATCATCTTTATTTTGCGGGAACGCCGACGGTCGCGCTGGCGTTTGGTTCAGTCTTTAGCGCACTCGAAATCGTGCCGCTCGTTTTTATCGGTTACGAAGCAATTGAAAATATCCGTCATTCAAAAGCGCGACCGTGGCTCGCCCAGTATAAGTGGGTAATTTACTTTTTTGTCGCGGTTGCATTTTGGAATCTGGTCGGCGCCGGTATTTTCGGGTTTATGATAAATCCGCCGATTGCGCTTTATTATATGCAGGGTTTGAACACGACGGCGGTTCACGCGCACGGTGCACTTTACGGTGTTTACGGCACGCTCGGACTCGGACTTCTGCTGTTTTGTATGCGGGCGATGAAGCCGGAGCTCATTTGGAACAACAAACTGATCGGGTTTGCATTCTGGGCAATCAATCTCGGAATGATGATGGAAATTCTGTTTAGCCTGCTTCCGATCGGCTTGATGCAAACTTATCAATCGGTTTCAGTGGGTTATTGGTCGGCGCGCTCGTCCGAATTTATGCAGACCGATTTAATGCAATTTTTGCGTTGGATGCGGCTTTTCGGCGACACGATTTTCGCCATTGGCGCAGCCGCATTTGTCTGGTTTGCGCTCGGTTTGATTTTTGCGAAAAAGAAACCCGAAGTGATTCCGGCGGGCGATTTGGTCGAAGTTTAGCTTCGCAAGTAAAAAGGCAAAAGTAAAAAGGAAAAAATAAATCCGCTCCTTTTGCCTTTTTACTTTTTAATTAGTTGGATAAGGATTTTAAGGACTGGAGCGCCGGCGGCTGGCCTGCCGCGCCGCTTGCAAAGCCGTGTAAAATACTTTGATTTCCTTAAAAGTTGAAAGTAAGTGAAAATTTTGAGCGTTTTTCAAACGCCGGCAGGCGAGCCGCCGGCGTTCCGGTCAGTTATTTATGCACGACATCGAAACACGAAAAGACATCGAAGAATTGGTTGCGGATTTTTATCAAAAGGCTCTCAAAGATAAACTTATCGGCTATATTTTTACGGATGTCGCCAAAATTGATTTGGCACATCATCGGCCGATTATTGCGGATTTTTGGGAAATGCTTCTATTCGGCACGGTCAACTTTCAGGCAAAATACAAGCGCAGTCCGATGGAAGTTCACGGTGCGCTTAACGATAAAGAAAATTTGCGCCTTGAACATTTTGCGCGCTGGGTAAAACTTTTTGCGGAAACGGTTGACGAAAAATTCGCGGGCGCGACGGCAAATCTGGCCAAGGTTCGCGCCGTTTCAATTGCCGAAACAATGCGTTTGAAGTTTAGTGCAAAAAGCGGCGCAGGCGTTCCGGTTGTTCGAGGATGATCTTGCCGTGAACGATTTTGACCAGCTCTTTTTTGGCGAGCTGGCGGATCACGCGAATCGTCGTTTCAGTTGTCAGTCCCGCGATTTCCGCGATGTCCTGCCGCCGAAGCGAGATTTTGATCGAAGTGTCCACGTCTTCTTTTTCCGCTAACCGAAGCAAAACATTGCCGACGCGCTGTTCGGGCGAAGCCGTCGCGAGATTTTTTATCGTCGCGGTTTTTTCGCGGAGCATCTCGCACATCCAACCAATCACGGTAAATGAAAACTCGCTTGATTCGCGCAAAAGCCGCCGGAAATCGTTTCGATTTAGCAAAAGCAATTCGGTTTCTTCCATCGCAATGGCGGTTGAAGGATAATTTCCGCCGTCGAAAACGGGCGGCACGGCAAACATTTCGCCGGTTTCAAAAATGCCGATAATCACTTCTTTGCCGACTTCGGGAAAACGCACCATTTTGACTTTGCCGGTTGCAACAATCGGCAAAAAGTCTGATTGATCGCCTTCGGAAAAGATTATTTGATTTTCGGAGAAAGATTTTCGGCGGGCAAGTTTTTGCAAAGCGGCGAGAAAGTCGGAATCGGCAATTTCGAGCAGTTTTTTCATTCGATTGTTGAGAGAATATCATCTTCCAACTTTTCTTCGCGCAAAATTTCAAAGAGATTTGCCGCCGTTTGTTTGGAGACTTGTTTTTTATCGGGAACTTCGAGAACTCTCAGAAGTATCAGACGGTCGCGCCGTTTGATTTCGATTTCGTCACCGGCTTTGACTTCTTTTGAGGATTTCGCCGCCGTGCCGCCCACTTTTATCAAGCCCGCATCGCAAAATTCCTGCGCCAACGAACGGCGCGGAATCAGACGGCTGGTTTTTAAGTATAAATCGAGTCTCACTTCTTGTCAGTGGAAAATGCAAAATGGAAAGTGGAAAATGACAAAATAAAAATCATTTTCCACTTTCCATTTTCCGTTTTACATTATTTAGTCGGTTTCTTCTCGTC
>JBDTZT010000579.1:0-3390 GCA_040005005.1 Actinomycetota bacterium | reverse complement strand
GCGCCAGCCGGTTCTGGGAATTTGTCTCGGGATGCAGCTTTTGTGCAAATTTTCGGACGAAAACGAAACGGATTGTTTGGGAATGTTGCCGTATCGCGTCCGTCAATTTGAATCCGACACGCTGAAAATTCCGCACACGGGTTGGAACAATATATTTGATTTGAAAGGCAAGCTCTTTGAAAATGTGGCGGAAAATTCTTACGTTTATTTCGTGCATAGTTTTTATGTCGAAAACGGCGCGGAAACGATTGCGAAGTGTAATTACGAAAAAGACTTTTCGGCGGCGATCGAGTATAACAACTTTTACGCGACCCAATTTCATCCCGAAAAATCGGGCGCAACCGGGGCGAAGATTTTGGAGAATTTTTTGGAAATTTAGCCACAGAGCGAACTGAGCGCACTGAGAAAAATTATCTTGTAAAACTTTAATAAATGTAAAAAATTCTCTTAAAACTCTGTGTTCTGCGGTGGCAAAAAGAAATTATATGATTGAAATAATTCCCGCGATTGATTTGATTGACGGCAAATGCGTGAGGCTCACGCAAGGCGATTTCGCGCAGAAGAAAATTTACAGCGCGAATCCTTTGGAAGTTGCCAAAAAATTTGAAAATGCCGGTTTGAAACGCCTGCACATTGTTGATTTGGACGGCGCGAAAAACGGTCAAGTTACCAACTTAAAAGTTTTGGAAATCATCGCTCGAAATACAAATTTGACGATTGATTTCGGCGGCGGAATCAAAACGGATGAAAACATCGGGGCAGTTTTTGACGCGGGCGCGCGCATAGCAAGCATCGGCAGCGTGGCTGTAAAAAATAAAGAAAAATTTTTCGCGTGGCTCGAAAAATACGGCAGCGAAAAAATCTTGCTCGGCGCCGATGTTCGCGGGGGGAAAGTTGCCGTCAGCGGTTGGCAAGAAGAAACGAAAATCGAGATTTTACCTTTTTTGAAAGAATACCTTGCGAACGGCGGCGCACAAGTTTTCGTCACGGATATAGCGAAAGACGGACTTCTGCAAGGCCCGGCAACTGAACTTTACGCCGAAATTTGGCGCGAAATTCCGGCGCTGAAACTAATCGCTTCGGGCGGCGTTTCAAAGATTGAAGACATTTGGGAACTCGAAAAAATCGGCTGTTCGGGCGTCATTATCGGCAAGGCGATTTACGAAGGGAAAATAAAATTGGCAGCGTTGGCGAAATAAACAGGGCGCAGATATTCGCGGATTTAGCTGATTGGCGCGGATTTATTTAATATTTATCCGCGAAAATCTGCCGAATCCGCGAATATCTGTGTTCCATTCTAAAAATATGTTGGCGAAAAGAATAATTCCGTGTCTTGATGTAAAAGACGGGCGGACGGTCAAAGGAACGAATTTCGTGAATCTGCGTGACGCGGGCGATGCCGTTGCGCTCGCCAAAATTTACAGCGAACAAGGCGCAGACGAACTCGTTTTTCTCGACATCACGGCGACGAACGAAAAACGCAAAACTCTGGCGGCATTGGTCAAAAGAATCGCGGCGGAAATCAATATTCCGTTTACGGTCGGCGGCGGAATAAATTCGGTCGAAGATATTGAAATTCTTCTAAGTTCGGGCGCGGATAAGGTTTCGATCAATACTTCGGCGGTCAAAAATCCGCAAATCTTGTCAAATGCCGCAAAGAATTTCGGTTCGCAATGTATTGTGCTTGCGATTGACGCAAAATTAGTCGGAACTGACTGGAAAGTTTTCTTAAACGGCGGGCGGGCAGCGACCGATTTAGATGCAATTGGATGGGCAAAACTCGGTGTAAATTTGGGCGCGGGCGAAATTTTGCTGACTTCGATGAACGCCGACGGGACGCGTGAGGGTTTTGCAATCGAACTGACGCGCATCGTTTCCGAAGCGGTCAATGTTCCCGTGATTGCTTCGGGCGGTGCGGGTGCGTTAGATCATTTCACGGAAGTTTTTGAAAAAGGAAAAGCCGATGCCGCGCTTGCCGCGAGCATTTTTCACTTTCGGGAGATTGAAATTCCGACGCTGAAAAATTATTTGAGGTCGCAAAATATCGAGGTGAGAATTTGAAAATAAATTTTGAAAAATACGCTGATGGATTAGTTCCGGCGATTGTGCAAGACGCGGAAACGCGCAAAGTTTTGATGCTTGGATTTATGAACGAGCAATCTTTTGAGCAAACTCAATCGTCGGGCAAAGTAACTTTTTTTTCGCGTGTCCGGCAAGCTCTTTGGACGAAAGGCGAAACGAGCGGAAATTTTCTTGATGTGCAAGAGGTCTTGATTGATTGCGATGCCGACACGATTTTAATCAAGGCAAAACCTTCGGGCGTGGTTTGTCACACGGGCGCGGACACTTGTTTTGATGAAGGAAATTTTCCTGCAAAGGCGCAAAGGCGCGAAGAAAATTTTCTTTTTGAGCTTGAAAAAATTATTTTAGACCGCCGGGAAAATCCGCAGGAAAATTCTTATACTTCAAAACTTTTTGCGAAAGGCATCAACAAGATCGCTCAAAAGGTCGGCGAAGAAGCGGTTGAACTCGTGATCGAAGCCAAAGACGACAATGATGAATTATTCAAAGCCGAAGCCGCCGATTTGCTGTATCATTTGCTCGTTCTTTTTGCCGAAAAAAAAATCTTGCTCAAAGATGTTTTAGAAACCTTGAAACATCGCCGAAAATAGATTTTCTATTTCAGATAAGTCTTAAAAACGAAATCGGTTTGTTCGGCTTGCGCGTGGCATTTTGAGCAGTTGCCGACCGTTTCACGCTGTTTGATTTTTTCTAATCCGCCTTCGATTACCAAATATTCCCAATCGCCGGTTTTCGCGTTAAAACCTTTTTCGCGTTTGACCATCACGGTCACCAGTTCAGGTTTCGGGTCTTCGGCGTTGAGAAGTTTTTCGCGCACGATAATCGCGCCCGTCGGAAAGCGCGGCGCGTCTTTGTAAATTTCACTTGCAGCCAGCTCATTGGCAAACACACGCGCAAAAGTCTGATTGCCTTTTTCGTGCGGACTTTTTTGCGGTTGATCGTCAGAAGGGAAACTCCGATCATCCAGCATCGTAATGTGTGTTGTTCCGGCTGAACTGCT
Source organism: Actinomycetota bacterium (assembly GCA_040005005.1). Classification (GTDB taxonomy): domain Bacteria; phylum Acidobacteriota; class Blastocatellia; order Pyrinomonadales; family Pyrinomonadaceae; genus JAFDVJ01. The sequence goes on along the minus strand of JBDTZT010000579.1, from coordinate 308 downwards.
AATATTTGAAATTCCGCTCGAACCGAGCGGAGCAGCAATAAAAGTTCAGCCCGCAACCGATGAATCCGAAATCGTCAAAACATCCAATTTATCGGACGTTTTCAAAATTCCCGCAAATGATTTGTCTTCTTTTTTGATTACCTGTTGCCAGATTTTATAAAACGCGACTTTTTCTAAAATCTCGTCGCGCTTTTTGATATTTTCGTTCGTTTGCGCTTCGATTTTGTTATTTGGAAACAAAAAGACGCACGAAGCAAAAGCCAGAAATGCGGCAACGGCGGAAAGTTTGAGTTTCAGCATTGAATTTT
>JBDTZT010000578.1:0-3393 GCA_040005005.1 Actinomycetota bacterium | reverse complement strand
GTAATAGATATACGCGCCGCCGAGAAAAATCGTCATCGAAATAACGAAAGGAATGATCGACCAAACGGTTTCCAGCATGATCGAGCCGTGAATCTCGTCGGGCGTCGCAAATTTTTCCTTTTCGCGATATTTGACCGCAAAAATAAAAATTGCCACGACGATCGGAATGGTAAAAGCTATACTGATCAGAATCAGGTAAAAATACAGCAAATCCACCTGCCACGCGAAGCTCGAAGCCTGTTCGGGAAATAATGGAACCCACGAATTACTTTGCATAATCATAATCAAAAGGCAGAAAATCGCATTTTTCAAGCCGTATTTTCTTCACAATTTGAAATTTCAAATTAAATATTCAGCGTTGCGTCAAAATCAAAATGCGATTTCCGCTTCGCTGTCTTGTTTTTTGCCTCTGCGCCAAAAGACGAAAAACATCATTCCCATTCCGAGCAGCGTTGCGACCGCGCCGAGCCGCATTATTCGCAACACCGATAAACCGTATTTACCGGTCGCCGGATCGTAGTGATAACAATAAAGCATCAACTGTTCGGCGGGATTTCCGATCTTGTTCTGCGCCGATTCCATCACCGCAAACTTCACGTCCTTCGGCGCGTAATCAATGCCGTAGAGATAGCGCGAAAGTTTGCCTTCGGGCGTGGTAATCATTATTCCGCCGGCATGTGCAAACTGGTTCGATTGCTCATCCCATTTGTAATTGTAACCGACGGCTTTCGTTACTTTGTCAATTTCGCTTTGCGTTCCGGTCAAAAAATGCCAGCCGTTTTCCGTTCCCGGACGACCGTAACGCTTCATATAACTTTCTTTTTTGTTTTTCGCCAAATCCGGTTTGTCGTTTTCACGCGCATCAAAGCTGATCGCAATGACATCAAAATCCTTTCCCGTATCAAACGAAAGACTTTTCAATGAACCCGTCAAACCGTTGAGAACTTCGTTGCACAGCATCGGGCATTCGTAATAAACAAGTGCCAGAATAACCGGTCGTCCTTTGCCGAAATACTCGCCAAGTTTGACTTCGCGGCCGTTTTCATCCTTAAAAACGGCATCAAGCGGAATTTGTTCGTTGAGCTTTTGCTCGATGCCGATTTTTTGTAAAACCGGCGGCAAACCGTTGCTCGTTCCGACTTCATTCGGGTCGTAAGTCTTCGGCGCATAAAGCGGCGAATTGTAATGCTCGGTTTTTTGCGCCGAAACATTGCCGATTGTCAATAAAATAATGATAACCGCAAAAAGTTTCAGCCTTAAAACTGCTAATTGTGCCGAACTTTTTTTCATTTTTACTACCTTCTTTTGTCTGTCCGCGTTCGTCCCGCGCTTGAATATGAAATAAAGGAACGCGCCTCGTCCAAAGCATTCTGCGCTTCATTGCCCGTTCTCGCTTTCGGATTTTGCTGAAGCAATTTTTCCTTTGCTTCATCTATCGGCAGAGTCAGTGCCGTAGTTGTTTTGCCGTCCTGACTGATTGCCTGGCGTCCGTCCTTCCATTCCTTTTCCCATTCGGCCCGAAGTTCCTGATATTCCGATGACGGCTTTTTAAGTTCAAGATTGATGCGTCCGTTCGGACCGTCAACCCCAAAACCGGGCGCGGCTTGCAGACGCGGCTGATCGGCGGGCGGAAGTTTTTCCTGCTCGTTCATTGCCATCGGACTTTTTGCGTCTTTGGTTTCTTTGGCCTGGTCTTCCATGACATTCTGAAATGCCCACATCAAACCGAAAGTAACGACAATCAAAAGAAACAACCCGACCGCGAAATAAATAACTCCGCGCAAACCGATTGTATTTTGCTCATACGGTTTGTCGAAATCTACAAATGTTTTTTCGTGCTTTGTCTTTCCCATAATCTTTTTCAATTACGAATTACGAATGTCGGAATTATATTTAATTCGTAATTCGTAACTTGTAATTCGTAATTGCCTAGTGTCCTTTCCCGTGCTCGATCGCATTCTCCATAAACGGGTCATGAATCGGAACCAACGGACGCTGCGCCAATTCTTTAAAGAAAAATGACAGCCAAATTCCGCCGACGGCCACCGGACCGAGTAAATATAATAACCAAAACCCATTGAAATGCGGTTCTTGTCCCAAAACGGTCGGACTCGGCGCGATATGATAAAAAACGTCCGTTATTCGCAAGACCAGAATAAATATCGCCATCATCGCCAGATATTTGGCGTTGCGCTTAACGTCGCGCGAAAGCAGCACGAGATACGGAAAGGCGAAATGAAACAAAATCAAAATCAAGCCGATCCAACCCCAGCCGTTTGTCATTCGCGCTAAAAACCAGACCGTTTCTTCCGGCAAATTTCCCGACCAGATAATCAGGAACTGCGAGAAATTGAAATAAGCCCAAACCATTACAAGGGCAAGCATCAATTTGCCGATGTCGTGAAAATGGCGTTTGCCAAGGATGCGGTTCATCGGTGCTTTGTCCGACAGATAAGCCAAAATAACAACCGCGAACGAAAAACAGCTCAAAGCCCAACCGACAACATAAAGCAAGCCCCAAATCGTCGAATACCAGTGCGGGTCGAGCGTCATCGTCCAGTCAATCGCCGCAAAACTGACGACAAGGGCATAAACGACCATCGCCGGACCGCTAAATCCGGTCGCCGTTCCCAGGTATTTGGCTGATTCTTCGTAACTGTTCGATTGATCTTGCTTTAATGACCAATCATTAAGCAGCCGCTGCATTACATACCAGATAAGAAAATAAACATATGCCCGAATAATCCAGCCGCCCGAGGTCAAATACCAGCCGCGATGCTGAATCACCACATCATTAGGTAAATGCGTCCATTGATAAATGCTCGAGAAATAAACGCCGACTGCCAGCGGAATAAATAGAATTGCCAGAACAATAACGGTCCGCGAACACGCTTCGGCAATCCGGCGAATGACAATGCCCCACGCGCCGCCCGTTAAATATTGCAGCATCAGGATGCCGAGTCCGCCAATGCCGAGTCCGCACGAAAACATAAAGCCGAGCAGCCACGCACGTAAAGCGGTTTCCCTTTGTTCGGGAAAAATAACGGCGACCGCCAAAATTATTACCGCACAGATTCCGCCGACTCCAATGGCTAAACCGCGCCAACGGCTGAATTCGGCCGGAGCTTGATAATCAGAAGCATTCAACATTATTTTGTGCCTCCCTTAATGGTCGGTTTTGGCGATACCGTCGGTTTTGGCGTCGCGGTTGGGGTCGCGTTCGGGGCTGTTGTTTCTTTCGTCATTGGTAATGGATTTGTTCCATTCGGGTTTTGGCTGATTTGAAGGGCGCGGATATACGCGACAATCGCCCAGCGGTCAGCGACCGGAATCTGCGAAGCGTAACTGTTCATTTTCCCCTGTCCGTTCGTAATCACATCGAAAAAATGTCCG
>JBDTZT010000577.1:0-3399 GCA_040005005.1 Actinomycetota bacterium | reverse complement strand
ATAAACACCAACAATAATCAAGCCCGCGAAAAGTCCGATGGTGAACCTTCCGGGTCGCCGCGCATAACGCCGAAGAATGAAAAGCGCGGCAAACAACAAAATCAGCGCGGGCAAAAGCGTCCAAATACTGCTAGAAATACCGAAAACATTTGCTAAATTCGGTGTCAGCCAATTTTCGTATAACAAAAATTTGCCCCAAAAATTGTTGTGCGGATATTTGAATTCGGGCGGCGCAAATGGAAAAGTCAGCGCGGGAATTGTGCAAAGCAGAAACGAAATCGTGAACAAAAATCCTTGCCAGATGTTTGAAAATTCGTAAATTTCACCGTCGAAAAAAGAATCAAGCATCAATGGCAAGACAAAAACCAAATATCTGGCGCCGAACGCCCAACCGCCGTGCGCCGCGCCGTGTCCGCATAAAACCAGAATCGAAAAGACGATTGCCGCAATTTTTACGCGATGCCTTAAGGTGCGCCTTTCGCGCGAAGTAAAAAACGCAGCGATCGGTAAAAATAAAATCGGCGAGAAGAAAAACAAACCGCGTGAAGGCGAAAAAAGCAGCAAATAAATATTTGAAAGCGTCGGAAAACCGATGCCGAAAACGCCTTGTCCGGCGACTTCCGCCCATTCGGGAAAAGATTCGTAGGCGTAAGAAAGCGCGAATGGCGAACCGAAAATTACATAATTGTAAATCAGTAAAAGAAGCGCGAACGGCAATCCGCCGGCGATGAAAAAGATTAAATTTTGCCAACGGTTTTGATTGCGTTTGTCGGCAAAGTATAATCCTCCGCCAAAAACCAAAATTGGAATGGCGGCGGGAAACTCGCAAGTTACGGCCAGACCGCAAAGCAATCCGGCGACAAAACAATTTCGCAAAAAAATTCGCTCCGTATCATAGAGCAGACGAAACGCGAAATAAAGCAAAACGGCAACCAAGACGTGCGAAAAAAATAGTAAACTATAAAGAAAAAGCGGTGTTCCAAAAAGCAGTGCGGCAAGCGAAATCTCGTCAACATCGCGTCCGTAAAGCCAAAAAGCGAGAAAAAGAAGTGGCAAGGTCGAAAGAAAAAAACGCATCACAAACCAACTGATGCGGATATTTGAAGCGTCGGGCGCACCGATAAAAATTCGTGTCAGGGCATAAAACGGCGCGGCCAGAACGGCCGTGCCGGGCGGTTTATTGGAATAAGTTTTATCGCCGACCCGCGCCGTATCAACATTTTTGCCGATCAGATCTTCCGTCCAAGAAATTTCGAAAGAACCTTTTTCGACCAATGAAACGGCGGTTGCCCAGCGCGTCAGTTCATTTGCCGAACCGCCGTGCGGGAACATCGGCAACAGATAAATCGCCAAAAAAAAATAGATTGCCAGAATCCAAAGACCTTTATTTTTTCCCACTGTTCTGCTTTTCGTTCACTTCAACCATATTCTCGATTGGCGGCGCGTTTTTGTTGACGGTCGAAAACGTCAGACGCTTGCCCTGCATTCGAAAGGCATTGCTGTTCCATTTGTAGCGCGACTGCGTAAAATGCGTCGGACAGCAAAGTTGTTCTTCATCGCCCGTGATTTTCGCCGTATCGAGTTCACCGACAATATAACGGTCTTGCCCGAAAAGTTCAATCACAGTTTCGCCATTTTCGGCGCGAATATCTTTCAAACCGCCGTCGGCGCGGTCGCCGGTGCGAAAATACCAAAGCATTTCCGGCTTTTCATCTTTCCACTGAAAAACATACACAAGATGCGGAATCGCCGAACCGCCCGTGTCAATTTTGAGAATCACAAAGGCTTCTTCTTGACCATCGCCCGTTGCGTCGAGAAATTTTGTCGTAACATACGACATTCCGATTCTTTTTACTTCTTCCGACATTTCCATCGGACGCTTTCCGTTGACAAGTTCAACCTCATCGCCGTCCGAATCCTGCCAACCATGTGGAAGCGGATACGAAAAATTTTTGAAATCAAATTTACCTAGCGGCGAAGCGGTTGTTTTGTTGCGGTCGTCAAGCAATTCGGTTTGCAGATTCGGAATCTTCGGCAGTGCCGGCGAAGGTTCGGGCGTTGCGGTTGAATTTACCGCGACGGTCGGGGAAGTATTTGTGTCGGTCGGCGCAGTTTGAGCTTTTCCGCCGCACGCGGAAAACGAAAAAATGCTAACTAAAAGCAAAAAAACTGCTGTTACCTGGACCCTAATTTTCATCAATAATTGTTGCTAACCGAATTGTAAAACAGGCGTGTTAATTTAATGATAACCAATTTTTTTGCAGATTTGCAATGTCAGGAATAGAGTTCCAAGTCACAAGTCCCAAGTTTCAAGCATATATTTTCAACTTGAAACTTAAGAGTTGGGACTTGAGACTGATTTTTACGCCCGCGTCAAACTGCGGTATTTGAGGCGGTGCGGTTGGTCGGCATCGTGACCGAGACGGCGTTTGCGGTCGGCTTCGTATTCGCTGTAATTGCCGTCGAAAAATTCGACTTTTGAATCGCCTTCAAAGGCGAGAATATGCGTCGCAATTCTGTCAAGAAACCAACGGTCGTGGGAAATCACAACGGCGCAGCCGCCAAAATTTTCCAGGGCCTCTTCGAGCGCACGCATCGTGTTGACGTCTAAATCGTTGGTCGGTTCGTCGAGTAGCAGGACGTTGGCACCGGATTTGAGCATTTTCGCCAGATGAACGCGGTTGCGTTCGCCGCCCGACAGCGTTCCGACGTATTTTTGTTGATCGCTTCCGCCGAAATTAAAGCGCGAAACATATGCACGTGAATTCATTTCGCGTTTACCGAGCTGAATCAAATCTAATCCATCGGTAATTTCATCAAAAACCGTTTTGTCGGCATTCAGCGAATCACGCGATTGGTCAACGTAGCCGAGTTGAACTGTTTCACCAACGCGAAAATCTCCCGAATCAGATGTATCTTGCCCCGTAATAAGGCGGAAAAGCGTCGTTTTCCCCGCACCATTCGGACCGATGACGCCGACAATCCCGCCTTTCGGCAGAGAAAATTCGAGATTTTCGAATAATAATTTGTCGCCGTAACCTTTTGAAACATTGTGTGCTTCGATAACAATATCGCCAAGACGTTCGCCGGGCGGAATATAGATTTCGAGCGTTTCGCTGCGCGTTTCGGATTCTTCGGCGACGAGTTTTTCGTAATCATTGATCCGCGCTTTCGATTTCGCGTGGCGACCTTTCGGTGACATCCGAATCCATTCAAGTTCGCGTTCCAAAGTCTTCGCACGTTTGTCTTCGCCTTTTTGTTCCTGCGCCAGACGCTGCGATTTTTGCTCAAGCCACGACGAATAATTTCCCTGATACGGAATGCCTTCGCCGCGGTCTAATTCAAGAATCCAGCCCGCGATATTGTCGAGAAAATAACGGTCGTGCGTGACGGCGATGA
>JBDTZT010000576.1:0-3402 GCA_040005005.1 Actinomycetota bacterium | reverse complement strand
CAATTCGGCATCTTTTCGATAACCGCCCGATGTGGCGTTCGGTTCATACCATTGAATATAAACGACAATATATTTCCAGCCGAATTTCTTCAAATTTTTCGCCATATAATCGGCGTTGGCTCTGACTTCCGCTTCGGTCACGGTCGTGCCGTAAGAATCCCAACTATTCCAACCCATCGGCGGCGTCGGCGCGATATTTGATTGGGAAAATACAATTTGAGTAACGGAAAACATTTGTCCGCAGATAAACACGGATAGACACAGATAAATCAAAAATTTACCTCTTGAAAAGCTGTGTTTATCTGTTTTATCGGGCGGTTTCATAATGTTCTATTTGTTTTTTTCAAACCATATTTTAACTTCGGTTTCCAACGCTTTTAAGTCAGGCTTTTTCTGGACAATTTCCCATGATTCTTTCCATTCTTTATTTAAATCTCCGAGATTGATTTTTGAACCGACGCGAATAAAAATCGGGAGCTGATGAAGTTCGGCTTTAACTTTGATCGTTTGTCCGCCGTCGTAAATTTTATCGCTCCACGCATCCCGCCATTTTTCGCCTTTTGGCAGGTAAACTTCCTGTTCGCGTTTATTTTTCTCCCAGATCGGCGAAACGAGAAGGTCTTTGCCGTAAAGATACGTCCACCAATTTTTCCAAGCCGCTTTCGAACTTGGATCAACCATAAAGAGCGGACGGACAATCGGCATTCCGGTTTTGTTCGCCTCTTTAGCCGCCTCAAAACCGTAATCAATCAATTTTTCGTGGATCCGCGCATACATTCGCCAAAGCGCAATGAGCGTCGCGTCATATTTCGGTTCACGCGGAAAATTCCAAAACGCGACATTTTTCGTCGGCCCGATTTCCATGATCGGTGTGAACGCGCTGAACGCGAGCCAGCGACCGCAGGTTTCCTGCTCCATCAATTGCTGATTATAGCCGCACGTATCCGAACCCCAATTTGAATACCCCATCACCGCCGAACGCTGCACGGCAATGATCGAAGCCCGCAAACCTTCCTGCGTGCCGCCGATGTCGCCGCCCCAATTTACCGAATATGCGGCGGAGCCCGTGTAAGCACCGCGCGGCATCGCGACAAAATCGTCGCCGCGATATTTTTTCGCGATGTCATAAACGGCTTTGACATACATTTTCATATAGGCGTTGCGATTTTCGCGGATCGAACGTCCGTCGAAAATCTTGAAATCGCCGCCATCGGGAATGTTTTCTTCGCCGCGATCAAGTTTAAATCCGGCCACGCCGCGTTTTAACAGTTTCTCGATTCCCGCCTGCCAATAGCTGCGCGCTTCGGGGTTCGATAAATCTACCATCGGAAAGTTGTTACCGTTCGGCGGGCGCACTTGTCCGGCGAGCGTGTAGCCTTTAGCTGTTCCCTCTTCCGCCATTTTGCCCTGCAAAAAGGCGGCAATCCACAAAACCGTCTTTTGATTATTGGATTCGAGCCATTTCACCATTTGGTCGAAATGCGGCAAACGATTTTCATCAATTTCAAAATCGTCGTAACCCATTTTTCCCGGTCCCCACGGGCGATCAATCCAGTAAACGCCGTTCGGGATTCCGAAAGCCTTCATCATCAAAACATCTTCCATGACTTCGGAATTAAACGGCGCGGTAACAGTCGTGCCGTCGTAATAAGTGGCACGCTGCGTGTGTTCATCGCGCCAGCGCCACGATGTAAACATCCAACGGGGCGGCAAAATCGGCGCACCCGCATCAATCGAATGCGCTTTAACCAAATCAGCGGGATTTTTTGAAGTATAGATTTTCAGCTCAAACTGCGCGCCCTCGAATTCAACTTTAACGCGGTTCGGATCGCTATTTGCAAAATCATAAAAGCCGGGAAAATCACCTTTCGTAAACACCGCATAACCGCGCGACGAAAGATAAAACGGCGCGTAAACGCTCGTTGTCGGTTTGACGATCATTTCCACTTTTTGCCCGCGCAGATTCATCGCTTCGGTAATTCCCGGTTTCCAGGATTCCTGCTGCGCTCCGTCCACGACGCGTTCCATCAAACCCGTATAATATTCATCCGCCTCAGCGTCAACGCTCAAGCCCCATTTTTTGATGTCGCCGTTTTGATCGGCGGTTAAACTCAGATTGAAATTTTGTCCGTCGGGCATCACCGAAAGTTTGACGGTGCGGCCGTCGGGCATTTTCGTTTCGGCTTCGATTTGACCGTTTTTCCTTGTTTTGGCAGTTAATGCGGCGGGAAGAAAAACGCGTCCGGCGGCGGTTTCGTAAAACAATCCATCCAGATTTAGTTTGCCGGTCGGCGATAAACTCTTTGACGGCAAAACGATGACGGCTTGATTGGTTTGCGCGGCGATATTAACGGCTGAAACAAAACAATAAACGAATAAAATAACCAGAATTTTTTTCATTTTTTTTTTGCGGAATTTATTTTGCCTTAACGCTTGGTGCATCAACATTTTGGCTGTTTGTAACTTTGACGATTTCGCCGTTCGGCGTTATCAATTTAACGTTTTGCATCTTCCAATCTTTAGCAAATTCGATTGCGCCGGATTCGCTGCCTTCCGCTGAAATGTTGGAAAACGTAACGTTTTGAATCAGTTTATCGGGCAAACCTTCGGCCGAGAAAATGCGTTTGGCGTTTGTAATTTCGACATTTTCGATTCTAATGTTTTGAAACAGGCAAAACCCTCGTTCGACCGGCAAAACCGGCGTCGTCATGACCTTCCAAAACGCCGGGTAATTTGTCATTCCTTCGGGAATCTTGGCGTAAGAAAAGCTTGGATTCCAATTTAAGGTGAACGTAAAAGGCAAAACCACGCCGTCCATTTTCAAACCGCGCACCAAAATGTCTTGGACAAATCCGCCGCGAGTTCGCGCCGATTTGAAGCGCACACCTTCTTTGGTGCCGAGGCCGCGATTATTGAGCGCGACCACGTGGCGAATTCCGCCCGAAGTTTCACTGCCGAACGAAATGACACCGCCGCCGCGCCGGATCAGATTATCGCGGATAAAAATATATTCGGTCGGGCGACCCACGCGCAGACCGTCAAAATCGCGTCCCGATTTGAGGCAAATATCGTCGTCGTTATTGTCAATGTCGCAGTTTTGAATCAAAACGTATCTTGAAGAATCAACGTCAACGCCGTCCGTGCTCGGTCCGCCGTTATCGGAAATTCTCAATCCGTCAGCCGTGACATTTTCCGAATAAAGAATCTGCACTGTCCAAAAGCCCGAACGCTTCAAACTTACGTTTTCAATCGTGACATCCGTTGAACGCGAAATGACCAGCAGGCGAACTCGCTCCGCATCGTAATCCGAAGCCCAGCGCAAACCTTTCGGTTCGTAAATTTTTCGCAAATCCCAATATTTGTCCCACCATTTTTTGCCGTTCCCGTCAATCGTTCCGCCGC
>JBDTZT010000575.1:0-3407 GCA_040005005.1 Actinomycetota bacterium | reverse complement strand
TTATTTCGTGTGTTTCGTGGGCAAACTCTTATTTGGCGAAAATCCGCGAAAAATCCGCGAACGATTTAAATTCAAGCGCGTTGCCGCTTGGGTCGAGGAAAAACATCGTCGCCTGTTCACCGACTTCGCCCTGAAAGCGAGTTTTCGGTTCGATGATGAATTCGACACCTTTTGATTTCAATCTTTCGGCAAATTCACGAAATTCTTCGGGCGGCAACACGATCCCGAAATGCGGCACCGGAACGTGGTCGGCATCAACTTTGTTGTTATGATGGACGCCTGCCGCTTCGGGCGCGAGATGCGCGACGATCTGATGCCCGAAAAGATTGAAATCAATCCAAATATCCGAACTTCTGCCTTCTTCGCAGCCTAAGATTTCGCCATAAAATGCGCGCGATTCTTCCAAATTTTTCACGGGAAAAGCTAAATGAAATAAGTTGTTCATAATCTTTTATTCTTCATCTTCCTCACAATCACAATAAATTGCCAAGCCTATACTTAAATGCCTATCGGCTAACTGTCTAAATAAATCAGAACTAAACCAAACATCTCTATTCCAATTTTTTAACCACGCTCCGCAGTAAACACTCGATTCAAATCGCTTACTTAACTCTTCCCAAATTTTCAAATCCTTTGGCAATTTTTCCAACAATTCAAAAATTTGCTCTTCCAAAGTTTGGTTTGAGTTTTTTTCAACAGTTAAAAACCACATTCCTGTTTTTACAGTTCTTGGTCTGACTGTAGTTGTGACAATATGACCTTTTTTATAAGCCTCAGTCGGCTGACAATTTAGTAATTGAGTCAATTCATCAGGTTCAAGATCATCACCGAAAAATCTTATAGTAACTCTTGATTCGTCAACTTTTCCGCCGATTTCAAAAATAGCTTCCGACTCATCAACATTTTGTTTTATTTCTTACAAACTTAAATTCCTTTGGCGATCTGCCGAATTGCGCCGAGATGATACGCCGTGTGCGCGAGCATTCCCATTGCCATTCCGACGTTATCTTCGCTCCAGTTTTGATTTTCGGCGAAACAGCGCAGTGCGCCTTCGTAGGATTTTCGCACCGTGCCGCGCAGGGCGTTCCATTCTTCTTCGTTCACTTCGTCAATCAGCCAGCTTTGTTCCCAATTGACTTTTTCCGTTCGGCCGCCGATAAATTCGCACAAACGGTCGAGATAAAATTTCGCGTGTTCGGTCTGTGCGGCGACGGTTGTGCCGCCGACTTCGCGCGAAACTGCTTCGGCCGAAAGTTTTTCGAGCGTTGCGAAAATGCCGATTCCGCGGTCTAAAAACGCGCTCCCCTGTCCTTCGGGCGAACCTTCAAAAGTTTCGCGCAGAAGATAGGCAAGCGATTTTACAAAATAATCTTTTTCGATGTGATTCGTGTCCATAAATTCCCTCTTTTCGTTTACATAAACTTCAAAATCTGGCGAATCGCGCTCAGATGATACGCGGTATGCGTCAAAATTCCCATCGCGCCGGAAATCTTGAAATCGTTCCACGTTTCGATTTCCTCAAACGTATCGCTGACATTTTGATACGCTTTGTGCAGCTTTCCGCAGAGCGCCGTCCATTCCGCGTCATTGACGGTTTTAATCAGCCAACTGTCTTTCCAATCAGCCATTTTATAATCTTCCTTCAGATAATTGTTGAGAAAATCGAGATAAAACCGCGTGTGTTCGCAATGCGCGGCAATCGTCGTGCTGCCGGCCGAAACAAAGCGCGAAGCCTTTTCCGCGTCAATTTTTTCGAGCGTCGCAAAAAATCCCGTGTCCTGATCGATATACATCGTCCCGAAAGCGGTGTTCGTGCTTTCAAAAGTTTCCTTGAACAAAGCAAATAATGATTTGGTAAAATCTTCCCGGTTGATTGTTTTCATAAAATTTTCGTATTATTTCTTTTATCCCTATGATTGAAAACGTTGAAAAATTCATCGCCGAATTCGCCCGCAGTTTAACGGAAGAAACATTTGTCAAAATGACTTTAGGCAATTATAAAGGCGCGGACGAACATCTGCAAAAACTTCTGCTCCGTTTGATCGAAACGCGCAAAGGCAATCGTCTCTTTTTTCTTTACCGCTATGATACACGCGATACAGCGAAAAATCACGATTTCATCGAGGGCATCAAGATTTTGTGTGCGCATTTAGGCAAAGATTTCTTGAGCGGGCATCTTTTCACGACCGAAAACGATTTTCAGCTCGACATCGGACGCAAAGGAAAATCGCGTCTGAACATTGCGAAACCGACATTCAAAACAAAACCGACACTCGATCACGACCGCGAAAAGATAATTCAGGTTGATCCAAACGCTTTTTATCTGAAAGCTCTCGGCATCACGACCGACCGCGGCGAAATCCGCGACAAACAGCACGACAAATGGAAGCAAATCAATAAATTTGTCGAAACTTTGGCGAGCCTTTTTGATAAATCGCAATTAAAAGACCGCACGGAAATCAACATCATTGATATGGGTTCGGGCAAAGGTTATTTGACCTTTGCAACGTATGATTTTTTCAAAAATATTCGCTCTTTGGACGTTACAGTCACGGGCGTTGACACAAAATCGCAGCTCGTCGGATTGTGCAACGACATTGCGAAAGCGTCGGAATTTGAAAACCTCAAATTCACGAGCGGCTGGATCGGTGATTTCGACGTTCAAAATGCTGATATTCTGATCGCGCTTCACGCCTGCAACACGGCGACCGACGATGCGATTTTCAAAGGTATCAAGGCTGGCGCCGATCTGATTGTCGTCGCGCCGTGTTGTCATCAGGAAATCCGCCCGCAAATTGTGCCGCCCGAAATGCTCAGAAACATCTTGAAACACGGCATTATGCTCGAACGCGAAGCCGAATTGGTGACCGACGGACTGCGCGCCCTGCTGCTCGAAAAAAGCGGTTACCAAACAAAACTTTTTGAATTCGTGGCGACCGAACACACGCCGAAAAACAATATGATCGTCGGCACTAAACAACCGAAAAAAATTGACCCGGAAAATTTTGCCGGGCAAATAAAATCAATCAAGGATTTTTACGGAATCAAGGAACAAAGGCTGGAAAATTTGCTGGCGAATACAGATTTATAATTTTATAAAAGAGAATGGGTCAAATTATTGCCAAAATGAGCCTGATTTGCTGGGATTTGTTCTGATCTTCACCGGCGTCATAATTGTGGCAGTCGAGATTCCGCCAAAATCACTGGCAATCGTTTCAATTACTCTCGGTCTGATTATCTCAGCGTTAGTCGGATTTAATATCTATCGAATCTACCGCCAAGAAGGTTTGGATTTCGGGTGGTTTCTGGTTGTCAGAAAAGGGTTTTGGCGCGTTTTACTGGGTTTGACCGGGCTTTCCCTTTTTGCAACCGGACTATTCGCGGCAGTTTTTCCAAAGCAGTTTAAT
>JBDTZT010000574.1:0-3408 GCA_040005005.1 Actinomycetota bacterium | reverse complement strand
TGTGTGTTTCCGTCATGCGTGTGCGTGAACTCATCGTGGTCAGGCGAATTACTGTGTTCGACGGTTAAATGATGTTCGTGCGAATGTTCGCCGTGATGATGTCCGCCCGATTGCCAACCGAAAGCCGAAAACAGGCGCGTTTTGAACATTGTCAGACCGATGTACAAAACAAGCAAACCTGAAACGAAACTCAAGAAAGGCATCAATTTTTCGGGCAGAATATAATTTGAAGCAAAAAGCGTGATTAAACCAAGCGCGAAAACGCCGAGCGTGTGCGTAATCGTAACCGTTAAACCAAGAAAAGCAGCATGTTTCACCGTTCCCCGCGAGCCGACCAGATAGGCACCGACGACAGTTTTGCCGTGTCCGGGCGACATCGCGTGCATTGCACCCAAACCGAAAGCGAGGAGTAGCCCAAAAAGCGCAATCGCGGGTGTAATGAAGGGAACGGCGATCAGTTCCGCGAGTTTATCTCTTTGGACAGCCGCCGTTGCGTGTCCATCGCGGTTTTGTAGTATTTTTGCGTTTTCGGGAGCGACATTGGTCGAAAAAGCAAAACTTGCAGTTCTTTCCGCCAGAGGCGCGTTCAAGTTTTCTTGCGGATAAGCCTTTAATTCATCGGTGAGTGCGCTTCCGAAAGCAGTCGAATTGAAAATATTAACGCTTCCGACGCGATTTAAAACGATTTCGTTCCAGCCGATTCTTTCCGCGTAATTTTTATTTTCAAATTTAACTTGATTTATCTCGGCAAGATTTGAAACATCGCTTGCCAGATTCCATTCGATGCGCAGGGTCGGCAGATTTCCCGCGCCGGTTTGAAGCAAAACATTTTTTGATTCGGCGCGAATTTCCGTTGGCTGATTATTAACGGTCAAAGACAAATTCGCCAGATGTTCGGGCGTCAGGTGTTCGGCGTAGGCGTTTAATTCTTCCGCTGAAAGGGTTCCGTTTTTGTCCGTGTCAATTTCACTTGAAAGCTGAAACGTCGGAATTTCCGCAATATCGAGAACCTGACGAATTTTAATTTTTGTTTTTTCAACTTCGAGCCGCGAATATTGATTGATGCTGAAATTGCCCAAAGGATGCGCCGAAACGGAAGCGACGAATATTAAAAGCGCGATTAAAATATAAAAATTACGTTTCATAACAAATCCTTTTTTCGCGGGGAGCGCAGGCATCCTGCCGGCAAGCGTTTGAAAAACACTCAAAACTTTCGTTCTTCTTCAAGTCTTCGGAGAATCGAAGTTTCCCAGGTTGCTTTGCGCCGTTGCCGGCATTCCTCGGTCATTTCAATTCCGAGATGGCTTTTCGCGCATTTTCGGCTTGAATCAAATCGAACATCGGATTGAGTTTCAAAGCCGCTTCGAGCATTTTTTTCGCTTCTGCCCGGTTGCCTAAATCTTTTTCAATCATTCCCGCGTGGTAATAGATTCGTGCGTCGTCCGCTTTTGGATTCATCGCCGCTGAAATTGCCGTTTTCGCGTCCGTGAGTTGGCCTTTTTTGTAAAGCGTCCAGGCCAGCGCGTCAGATGTGAAAATATCTTTGCGAATTTCGGATTCGCGTTTTGTAATCGTCAAAGCCTCGTCCAATTTCAAATCGTGGTCAGCCCAGAGAAGAGCAAGCCTTTTCTGGTCGTTACTCACACCGATTTTCTGTTCGATGACTTCGACCAGATCGTAAAGTTGTTTGGCTTTTTCCGCGTTGCCCTGTTTCGCGTAAATGTCGCCAAGCAGAATCGCGGTTTCGACGTTCGGAACGCGATTGAGCGCGTCGCTCAGAAATTTTACGGTCGTTTCAAAATCATTCTGCGCGGCGCGGGCGCGACCTTTTCCGGCGAGCGCGAGATGAAACTGCGGAAAATTCCCTAAAGCCTCGTCGTAAACTTTTTCGGCTTCCGCGTATTTGCCGTTTTTCCAGAGTTCGTCGCCAAGTTGGACCAGACACCAGCTTTGCGCTTCTTTGTCCTGCGGGTCGGCGGTGCGGGCGGCGGTTTTGAACATTTCAACCGCGCCATCGCGGTCGCCGTAAAGCGAAGGAAGGTGCGCGACGCGCGCGTAAGAAGACGAATTCGGGCGCAAATCAACCATTTTTTGCGCGGCTTCGACGGCTTCTTTGTAATTGCCGAGTTCGGCGTTCGCATCGGTCAAAACGCCGTAAACAAAAGCATCGTTCGGAAGTTCCGCCTGCAATTTTTTTCCGAGTTCGAGCCCTTCGGCAAAATGATGAAAAGTTAAATGTAAGGAAGCTTTTAATTTTCGCGCAGGCACATCGTCGGGTGCGAATTGCAAGGCTTTTTCAACCGAAGTTTCGGCTTTTGAATTAAGACCGAAATCGCCCGTTGAACGCGCCCGTTTGATGTAAAGCGCAGCAAGTTGAGTGTAACCTGTTGGCGAATCGGGCATTTTTTCGATGATTTTTAATACTTCATTTATTTCTGCGTCAGTTGATTCGGTCAGCAAATTTCCGTTCGCCGCTTTAACTGTGTTCGGATCGCTCGTTTTTGGCGAACACGCGCTGTTAATGCAGATAAAAAATAAAAATGCCGCGAAAATTATAATAAAGTGAAAAGTTACTCGTTTGTTCTGCATAAATTTCGTTAACTGCCGAGTCAATAAAAAAATTATTCGTGCCTGAGAGTGAATCGGATTCATTCTCAGGCACGAATTTTTTCTATTTATTACCTTCCCCGAATCGTAAATTTGGTAATTTTACAAATCTACCAAGTCATTTCGCGCCAAAGCGCAAGTTTTGTTTTTTCTTTAAAAAAAACAGAATAGATTTTTTCTTATGACAGCGTATTCGTGCCATTCTTGAAATCGCATTCGAGAAGCGAAAGTTTTTTTCAAAATATTTCCGCAAGTGCGAATTTGCGCGTGTTTTGCTATTGTTATATTTCGGTTTTTACCGAAAATCGTTACAAGAAGTTATGAATCCTGAAAGAATTAGAAATTTTTCCATCATCGCCCACATTGACCACGGCAAATCAACGCTTGCCGACCGCATTCTACAACTCACCGGCGCGGTTGCCGACCGTGATATGGAAGAGCAGTTGCTCGACGATATGGATTTGGAACGCGAACGCGGAATTACCATCAAATCGCACGCTGTGCGGCTTGATTACAAGGCGAAAGATGGAAAAGATTACGTTTTGAATCTGATTGACACGCCTGGACACGTTGATTTTTCCTACGAAGTTTCCCGCTCGCTTTCGGCTTGCGAAGGTGCCCTTTTGATCGTTGACGCATCGCAAGGCGTTGAAGCGCAAACGCTGGCGAACACTTATCTCGCGCTCGAAAACGACTTGGAACTGATTCCCGTTCTCAACAAAATTGATTTGCCGAGTGCCGAACCTGACCGCATTAAAGAGCAAATCGAAAACATTATCGGCTTGGACACGAGCGACGCGG
>JBDTZT010000573.1:0-3409 GCA_040005005.1 Actinomycetota bacterium | reverse complement strand
ACGATACGCTCGCCCAAAACCTGGCCGGCATCGCTTTGCAGCTTGATTCGGTCACCATGCAGCTGAATGATATGCCTGAAAATTTGCGTGAAAGCCTTGATCAAGCGTGTAATTTGACCAGATACAGTTTGTCAGAGGCGCGCCGGGCCGTTTCTGATTTGCGTTCGGACGAACTGGAAAATCAGGGATTTATCGAGGTTTTACCGGAGATTGCCAACAAATTGACGGCTCACACGAAATTTCAGACAAACATTCGGGTGACCGGCACTCCGCGCAAATTAAATTCGGTCACGGAAAAGAACCTGCTCCGAATATTTCAGGAAGCAATGGCTAATGCCGTCAAACATTCGCAGGCCCGAACTATCGAAGTTGAATTAAAATACGGGATTGATAATCTGATTTTACGAGTGTCCGACGATGGCACCGGGTTCGATACCGGGCATATTATCCCGCTTGGCGTCGGACATTATGGATTAACCGGAATGCGGGAGCGGGCGGAAAGAATCGGAGGTCTTTTGACCTTAACCAGTAAGCCGGGAGAAGGGACTGAATTGATTGTCGAACTGCCCTTTTCAAATCATCCCGACCCGCACAATTATATGAGATTGGAGCATTGATTTGGTGAATCCCAAAGCAAAAGTTTGAGGAGCAATTGCATGACCAAAAATAAGCCGATTCGGGTGATGATTGTTGAAGATCATTTCGTGGTGCGGGTCGGACTCGCCGCCATTATCAATAGTCAAACGGATATGGTGACAGTCGCCGAAGCCGGCAATGGACGATTGGCAGTGGAACTCTTTGAGAAGCATCAGCCGGATGTGACCCTGATGGATCTGAGAATTCCCGGATTGAACGGATTGGAAGCGATTTCAGCGATCAAAGATAAATTCCCGCGGGCACGAATTATTGTTTTATCAACCTACGGCGGCGATGAGGACATTTTTCGGGCTTTTCAGTCGGGTGCGCGAGCTTATTTTCTCAAGGATGTTAAAGGACCCGATCTCGTCAAGGCAATCAGAGCGGTTCAGGCCGGACAGCGGGTCTTGCCGCCGGAGATCGCTTCGCGCTTGGCGGAACGCATTCCCCGCTCAGAATTAAGCACCCGCGAACTGGAGATTCTGAAACTCATTTCCAAAGGAAGGTCTAATAAAGAGATTGCCCATTTACTCGCCATCAGCGATGGAACCGTCCGGGTTCACGCCAGTAATATATTCGCCAAGCTCGGTTGCAGTGACCGCGCCCAGGCGGTGTCCGAGGCATTCCAACGGGGAATTATTTACCTGGACTAAAGGATTTTAACCGTTAAGGTCAAAACCAAGCGGTAAATCGTCTGTCGAAAGTTGTTCAATTGACGAATTAAGATTTACTATTGACAAAAAATTATGGCAAAACATATTCGGGAATTGTTTGATTTAACGGGGAAAGTTGCGATTGTCACCGGCGGAAGCCGCGGAATCGGGGTTGAAATGGCGGAAGGATTAGCCGAAGCGGGCGCCGGCTTGATGCTTTGTGCGCGGCGTGAAGAATGGCTCGGCGAAACGGTTGCGGAATTTCGCGCGAAAGGTTTTCAGGCGGAAGGAAAGGCGTGCGACGTTTCAAAAGCGGAAGACGTGCAGGCGGTCGTTGACGAAACGATTGCAAAATTCGGCCAGGTTGATATTTTGGTGAACAACGCGGGAATTTCGTGGGGCGCGATGCCCGAAGAGATGCCGCTCGCGCAATGGCAGAAGGTTTTGGACGTGAATCTGACGGGCTGTTTTCTGATGGCGCAAGCGGTCGGTCGCGAAATGCTCAAACGCGAGCAAGGTTCGATCATCAACATCGCTTCGATTGCGGGTTTGACATCTTCGGCCAACGGTCCGTTTTACGCCGGTTATGTCGCGAGTAAAGCGGGTTTGATCGGTTTGACGCGGGAACTTGCGGCGAGCTGGGGACGCAAAGGAATTCGCGTCAACGCGATCGCTCCGGGCTTTTTTCATTCGCGCCTGGCTGATGCGGTGATTGATATTTATGAGGGAGCGATACAGGAAACGAACGTCATTCCGCGCATTGGTGCGGAAGGTGAACTCAAAGGCGCCACGGTTTTTCTGGCAAGTGATGCTTCGAGCTATATCACGGGACAGACGATTGCGGTTGACGGCGGAATGACGATTTGATAATTCCGAAAGAAATTATCAAAACCGATTGTTGTCCCCATTCAGGTATTTTTCATTTTCAGGAATCTATTTTCAGCTTTTAACTTTTTTAACAAAACTGACGATTCCGATAACGGCAATAATCAGGACAATCGCAATGACCAACCCGATTCCGCCGAGTCTTCCTAAACGCAGCAGCACAAAACCGCCTTTTAACAAAAAAAATAAACCGACAAGCACCGCGCCCAGGCCGCTGAATATTTTTGTTCCGATTCCTTTTTGGGGAGCGGCAGCCGTTTGCGGGACAGGCATTTGTTGAAAAGCCGGCGGTTGAAATCCGGGATTGTTCGGCGGCGGAAAATTATTTGGTGAATTGAAGTTTTGTTGAAAGGGCGGAAAGCCCGAGTTCGCCGGCGGAAAATTATTGACCGGCGGATTTGCATTTTGCGCCGCGAAAGTCGGTTGTGGTTGGTTGGGCGCAAACGGAGACGGTTGTTCGAATTGTTTATTTGGTCCAAACTGATTGTTCGGTTGATTTACCGTTTCCACTTCCAAATTTTGACCGCATTGCAAACAGAAACTCATTTGTTCGGCGTTGGTTGCGCCGCATTTTCCGCAAAATTTGCTTTTCATTTTTATTCTCTCGTCAATATATCAATAAAATTGGTTTTTACATAGTGATGCGGATTCGGCGCGACAATTCCGCCATTCTCTAGTAAAATTTCTTTAGAAAAATTTCTTTCATCACGATTCGTTAAAATTGTCAGACTATTAGAACTCTCCAAATGTAAGGAAAAGCTGACGGATGATTTTGCAGGAAGGCGTAACTCAATTACTCATAGATTGGAGTGCGGGCGATGAGTCGGCTCTGGAAAAACTGACACCGCTGGTTTACGATGAATTACGCCGCCGCGCACGCTTCTATCTAAAAAATGAACGTGCCGAACATACGCTTCAAGCAACCGCGCTGGTTCACGAAGCGTATGTCGAGATTCTCGATTTACACAAAATTAAATGGCAAAACCGCGCTCATTTTATCAACACAATGGCCTTATTGATGCGCCGGATTTTGGTTGATCACGCGCGCAAACGGCAATCGGCGAAACGTGACGGCGGAATGGCCGTTTCTTTGAGCAGTGCCGAACGGATCGCGGTCAAAAACGATTTAAATCTGGTTGATTTGGACGAGGTTCTAAACCGTTTTGCGAAAGATTATCCGCGCCAGCAAACGGTCGTCGAACTCAGATTTTTCGGCGGTTTGAACGCCGAAGAAA